>DRMA01000168.1 GCA_011375245.1 Thiothrix sp.
AAAGAACATGAAACCACGAGTACTCAAGGCTTTTGATAAGCTTCTATTGCGAAAGCGTAGCATTATTGAAACGATTAATGACCAACTAAAAAATATCAGCAATATTGAGCATTCTCGTCATCGATCTTTAACCAATTGCATGATTAATGTGGTTGCAGGTTTGGTTTCTTATAGCTATCAAAAGAAAAAGCCTTCACTAAAAATACAAAGAGATGACTTACTTCCATTACTTTAAAGCAAATCCTTATCCCGAACTCAGGTTAAATAGGCTAACAATAAGTAAATTTTATGTCTAAACCCGCCAATCAATGGGTTGTTGATTAACACTTAACAAATAAGCATTCGTTTTAGAAAATGGCTTACTACCAAAAAAGCCTCGGTGTGCAGAGAGAGGCGAAGGATGCGGCGCTTTTAATACACAGTGCTTACGTTGATCAATATAACCACCCTTTTTTTGTGCATAAGCCCCCCAAAGAATAAACACAATATGTTCTTTTTGTTCATTCAGTTTCTGAATAATCGCATCCGTAAAGAGTTCCCAACCGCGTCCTTGATGAGCATTTGAGCACCCTTGCTCTACGGTCAATACCGAATTTAATAAAAGTACACCTTGTGCTGCCCACGGCTGTAAATACCCTGTATGACTATTATCAATATTGACATCATCCTGTAATTCTTTATTAATATTGAGCAATGATTTCGGCAATGGTTTTACCCCTTTTTGCACAGAAAAACATAAACCGTGTGCATGACCACGAGTAGGATAAGGATCTTGACCAAGAATCACCACTTTAACACGATCAAAAGGCGTACTATTTAACGCATTAAACCAAAGACTACCTTCTGGCAGAATAACTTTACCCTTCGATTTTTCTTGTAATAGGAACTGCTTAAGTTGTTGCATATGAACCTGATCAAACTGGCTTGATAAATGACCTAACCAACTCTCTTCAAGATTAATCGTCTGTTTCATTCCTAAATTCCTTAGTTTAGTAGTACAACATTATTTTTACTAATAAATCGGCAAGCGTTTATTTTTTGGAATTTCAAATACATCAGGGTAGCTGACAGAAACAAAATACAAGCCTTTTGCTGCCGCCGTCATACCTGCTTGGTTACGATCTTTTAACACAATAAGGTTGGCAAACTGTTCTACACTTCGCTTACCTCGTCCTACTTCAATTAATGTTCCAACAATATTCCTCACCATATGATGCAAAAAGGCATTGGCTGCAATATCAATATAGATAAGTTCATCATCACGCACTACACGCATAGACAATACCTCACGCATTGCATGACGTGCTTGGCATCCTGATGCACGAAAACTGGAAAAATCCTTTTCGCCAAGTAAACACTGAGCAGCTTGATGCATAATGTTCACATCTAAAGGATCAAATACCCATGTCACATGCTTATTTTGTAAAGCAGGACGCGCTTTTCGATTCAAAATAATATAGCGATACTGGCGTTCATAGGCAGAAAAACGGGCATGAAAATCATCATTGACTCGCTTCACCCAACGTAATGCAATATCATCGGGGAGATTGGAGTTTGCTCCTCGCAGCCAACTCGTCATTGTTCTTACCACATTCGTTTCAAAATGAATGATTTGACCCACAGCATGGACACCACTATCTGTTCGCCCAGCACAGATCACCTCAATGGATTGATTCGCTATAGTTGATAACGCTTTTTCTACAGCTGCTTGTACTGAAGGCGCATGACTCAAACGCTGCCAGCCACAATAAGCCGTTCCATCATATTCTACGCATGCCGCTATTTTCATAAGAGTTACAGTAAATTAAAAAGGCCGAGAATGTCTCGACCTTTATTAGATTTACTACCTTGATTATCCTGTTTGTTGTAACATTTCTTCTGCTTCACGTTTCTGTGCTGCATTGCCTTCAATAACAACTTCCTCTAACGTGCATCGAGCGCCTTCAACATCGCCCATATCAAGGTAAGCTCTTGCTAAATCAAGTTTAGTACCAATATGCGCATCTTGCATTTCCTGATCATCATCAGGTAAGTTGAGGAAAGATAATGCATCATTTTCATCGTCATCGTCACTTAAACTACTTAATTCACTACTGTATGAACCTGTTGGTAAAACCTTATCAAGCCCTGAGCTACTATCAAGTTCCAAATTCAAACTTGCATTATCGTTGGTTAATGTTGATTCAACATCTTTAAAGTTTAAAACGTTACTATTATCTGTTTCAAAATCATCTAAAGCACCAAGCTCTTCCAAGCCCCCTAGCCCTTCCAAGTTATCTAAGCCTTCAAAATCAAATTCGTCATCAGCACCTAAATCAGAAAACTCAGATAAATCAAGATCATCTTTCAACTCATCATCAATAGTGGTATCACTTAATGAGATATTAGCCTCCTCAGGAAGATCAAGACTATGACTACTTTCATCAGCAGCATTCACATCTGATAAATCGAGATCATCGAAACCTGAATCAGTATCAGCATTAAGCAATGACTCAAACTCCTCACTACTAACTGAACCATCCATTTTATCGGTATCAGCAAGAACATCACTCGTTGCAAGACCTGCAGTAACCGCTGCTGCTGCCGCAACACCTGCAAAAACAGTTGCGGCTTTTGTTGATGATTTTTCAGCAAACATATCATTTTCAGGGGCAACTTTCTTACCTAACTCAACAATCTTTTCCCAAAGCTCCTGTTTATTATCACCTTCTGCTTTAAGGAAGTCTTTAGCTGAAGCAACAAATGCTTTGCTATCATCAGCCATTTGATAATTTTCAAGTAACTTATAACGATACTCTAACTTTGAAGGTTTTTCTGCAATAGCCTTTTTAAGCTCTTCTTCTGCTTGCTCGTGTAGACCATAAACAATGTAAACATCTGCTTCTTGTAAAACTTCATCATCATCTAATGAAGCATCTGCAGATAACACTTTATCTAGCTCATCTTCTCCAGCATCACGAACCTCATCAGTAGTAACTTTAGGTTTATGAGTATGACTTTGGACATTGTCATTAGCGCCATCTGTTGCATATTCATCAAGCTTAGGATCAAAATCAGCATCAAACGTCTCATCCGCTAAATCAAAATCATCATGCCCACTATTAATAAATTCATTGTCAGCCTCAGCAGCCAGTGCCTGACGACGACGTAAGAATAAACCACCAAGAATTAAGGTAAGTAAAGAACCTCCACCAATCATAGCCACTAATGGTGACTTCAATAAATCTAATAAACCGCCTTCTTCTGTTTTCTTATCAACAACAAGAGGACTTGTTGCAGGCGGATCATTAGCGGGCTTTTCAGCAACTGTTTCATGTTCAAGCGTTGCCGTTGCTTTTTCTGCATTACCTGCACTAACACCTGATATCTCTGTTGTATTAACTTCATCATCACGGATAATGAGGTTATTTTTCTGATCAGCTTCATTACCAACACTTGTTGCTAAGTCTTCAGCTTCATTGACACTAGCCTGACTCACTGGGTCAACAGCCACAGGCTCGTCAGTCGTCGGTTTATCAATATCAGCAATACCTGCATTTGCCAACTGACTTTCTAGGCGTGATAAACGCTCATTTTTAAGTGTTATAAGTCTATCTTTTTTGCGTACAATCGCTTCCAACTTGCCAACACGCGTTTCAAGTTCAGCATTCTTGCTTGACGTACTAGCTAAAGCTTCTTCAGCTAACGCCAGTTTTTTCTGTAAATCAAGATTACCTGAGCCACTAACATCGTTGACATTTACTGCTTCAGGCTTACTTCCAACAACGCTTAATTTAGCAGTACTAGTATCTGTTTTACTTGCATTTTGATTATCTGAATTACTAGCCGCTTTTGCATCTACTACAGTATCATTCTTTGCATCCTTAACCACTACAGACTTTTGGGCAACTGTTTTAGCTCCTAAACCTTTACGGTATTGCTTCCATGCAGCATAGTGCTGCTTAATTTGAGCCCTTGCTGCTGACTTAGAGAACGAAGAAACATCTGCACGAGAAGGCTGGGTTAACACTTCACCTACTTTCAAATAATTAATATTATTCTTTGCAAATGCATGGGGATTTGCTTTGAACAAAGCAATCATCATTTGACTACTAGTTACACCAGGATAACGTAAACGTGAGGTTACTTTGTGCATCGTATCACCACGCCTCACACGATATTTTTTTCCTCTCGATGCTCTAGTTGATACAGCTACGGGTTTAGCAGCTCCCAAAAGCCTTGCTCTTTGTTTTTCCTCTTGTTCTGCTATTTTAGCTTCTGCTTCAAGCGCACTGTCTTGTACTGTTTTTACTCGTGAGGCTTGTTGTTGACTTTGTTGTTTATT
The DNA here is from genome assembly GCA_011375245.1 of Thiothrix sp. Lineage (GTDB taxonomy): Bacteria > Pseudomonadota > Gammaproteobacteria > Thiotrichales > Thiotrichaceae > HyVt-477. The sequence continues at coordinate 4,325 of DRMA01000168.1, forward strand.
AGTATCAACGCGATTAACAACCCCCAATGATTTAGGTTCTGCCCGCACAGAAGCTGTATTTTGTGGTGTTGTATCACCTGCTTGCATAAGAACAGGCGGATCAAGCAGTATCGTATACTCCTTTAATAACTGTCCTTGAGGCCAACTGACTTCTAACAAAAAGTTAAGAAAAGGCTCTTGAACGGGTTGAGCAGAAGAAACCAAAATAACAGGCTTGCCATTTTGAGTCGTTGTACGGAACTTCAAGCTATTAAGATAAGCGGGACGATCAATACCAACACGATTAAAAACATCAGCTGATGCCAATTTAACCCGTAGCTGCCCAACTTCTTTAGCATTAGTCGATAATAATTCTATTTGAGCATTCAGTGGCTGGTTTAGTTGTGAAGATGATTGTAACTCACCTAGACCTAATGCATTTAGTGCCACTGGATAAGAAGTGGCCACCGATACGGCTAAACCAAGTGCTGTTCTTTTTTTCACAGAAATACCCCTTTCCATTAGAAACATTTGCTAGATCCATTCAATACTATTTTCTCTAGTCTCAATGTAATAGGAAAAAATGAATAGTTAATTTGAATAGTTAATTTGAATTGTTATTATAAAAGTTATTTAATCTAAAACTTTAATACTAGTTAAGTAATTGATTAGCAAAAATTAGTGATCTTTATTATTCAAGATCATGTAGTGTGTTCTTGTTATTTTTAGCTGCATATTAAATCAACACACTCATTAACAGTTACTGAACTTAGGAAATACCTTGCTCAT
>DRMA01000169.1 GCA_011375245.1 Thiothrix sp.
CGCCACTACCAACACCATATTGATTAGCTGCTTTTTGAAAGGCGCTAATAACGTTTGGGTGTGCAGCTAACCCTAAATAATCATTACTACTAAAAGAAAGCAATGATTTCCCATCCAGTATAATATGTGTTTGCTGTGGACTTTCAAGTGTTTTTAAGCTGCGATAAAGATACTGCTTTTTACGTTCAACTAACCACTTTTTTATTGCAGAATCATCACGTTTCATAAATAAAACCTTAAATAAACACAAAAAAACAGTTCACTACCAAAATGAAAAGGCATCCCATAAGGATGCCTTTTCAATGCGCCAAAAAGTAATATTAGTAACTTCTTCCCGCCATTGAATTAGCTCTTCTTAATGAAAAAACTGAACTCACTACCATCTTCAGCAGTTTCAAGTAATTCGTTACCTGTTTGTTTGCAAAAAGCCTCAAAATCTTTAACTGAACCAGGATCGGTTGCAACAATTTTTAATACCTCACCTTCAGCCATTTTATTAATAGCCTTTTTACAACGTAAAATAGGTAAAGGACAATTTAAACCACGTGCATCCAATTCTTCACTAAAATCCATGAGTTTTACTCCTAAGCTAATTCGTTTATTAAAATATTAAGTGTCGCTAACCTTACCACCAACCCCTCAAAGGGACAAGTAAGGGACAAGAAAATATTAAGCATGATCAATAAGTATGATCAAAGCGAAAATATTCCCGATGCTTTTAACTTCTTATAATCACTCATAACACGTGCAACATAAGTACGTGTCTCTCTAAAAGGAGGGATACCTTTATGCTTTCTCACATTTGCAGGCCCTGCATTGTAAGCTGCCAATGCGAGTCTTTTATTACCCTTAAATATTCTAAGCATTTCAGCAATATACTTTACGCCTCCTTGAATATTTTGTCTCGGATTCCAAGGATTGCTGACTTGTAAATACTTTGCAGTTCCTGGCATCAACTGCATCAAACCAATCGCACCAACACGAGAACGAGCATTTACTTTAAAACATGACTCATTTTTAATAATCGCCATCACCAATGCCTCATCAACTTTATACATTTTAGAGTACATAGTAATGGTATGTTTATAAGCTGCCACTTTCTTCCTTATATGACGTAGATCACAATGAGAGTCTTTCTTTTTTTTAAGTACAAGAGCACCTCTTGTTTTTGATGCTTTCTTTGCTCGATAGATTTTAACTAATAAAAACCTTTTGTTATTTATTTTTGTCCCAGTTATCACATGATCACCATCAGGTTTTTCATATACATAAATCTGATCCCAAGTAGAACTCGCAAAGGAAAATGTAGGTAGTAAAAAAAATGAAACAAAAAGTGCAGGCAACAAAAATCCAAGGTCAGTATTCACGGTACTAAAAAACCGCTTAAAGATATTCATAACACAAAGCCAATTATATTTATTATTTATAGGGTTCGTTACAGATACTCTGTCAACATCAAGGTTGAACAGGAATATTGCATGCAAGGTATCATTTGCTTAAACTAGCGTCCATACAAAACAGACTTGTGGTGAAAGACTAAATCTTAATATCTCCCACACTAACCATACTAACCACAGTTTTTTCTACAATACATCTCACAAAACGACACACTTTGGAATAACAATATCATGTCAAAACTAACGCATTTTAACCAAGCTGGTGAAGCCCATATGATTGATGTAGGAGGAAAAACCGTCACTCATCGTATTGCCAAAGCAAGTGGCGAAATAACGATGAAAAATGAAACTCTGAGCAAAATAATAGCAGGCGATAATAAAAAGGGCGATGTATTGGGCATTGCCCGCATTGCAGGTATTATGGCTGCAAAAAAAACAGCTGAACTTATCCCGCTATGCCATCCATTAGCCTTATCTAAAGTTAATATTGAACTTATCACTAACAAAGAAAAACAAGCTGTCCTTTGCCTTGTAACAGCAGAAACACATCATGTGACAGGTGTTGAAATGGAGGCATTAACTGCCGTCAACATTACTCTATTAACCATTTATGATATGTGTAAAGCAATTGATAAAGGTATGACAATAAGCAACATCCATCTCATGGAAAAATCAGGGGGTAAGTCAGGCTTATGGAAGAAATAACTTCTTAGAAAGGTAAGGATAACGTATTATTTTTCATCACTTTGATGAACAACCTGTGCTTTCCCTCCTGCCATCTCCAAGCGTACTAAATCCCCTGCTTTGAAACTCGTCTCAGCCAACTGTGTCACGGTTACTTTTTCTCCATTGGTTAATCGTATGGTAATTTCTAAACCTGCTTTTTTTTGCAAATCTTTATCTGCACTAGATCCAAGAACACCACCAATAAAAGCGCCTGCTATCGAACCCGCAATACTCCCATACCCTGAACCTGTCGCTCCACCTGCAATACTACCAACAGTTCGCCCAGCACTATGGGCAATATGAGAGGGTTTTCCAACAATACTCACTTGCTTTACATGCGTAACAACCCCCATTTGCATCTGCTTGTCTTCTTCCCGCTTGATCGTACCCGCCCTATTTTCTGATACAGGTGCAGAAGAACAAGCGGTCAATATAATTGACAAAACCAGTAATATAATAACTTTCATTAATAGCTCCTAAAAGATACTGAGTTTACCTTATTTTTTTCTCATTAAGACATTGAAGATAGTGTTGATCATCAGGCTCAGCCCCTTGTTTTTGTGCTTGCCATAATACCTCCGCAAGACAATCCATCATCTCATGCTCTGCTTCATGCTCACCAAAATGTTGAATAAGACTTTGCATTAACGAGCGAACTCCCACAGGACGATCCATCCCCATTTGCTCACGTATGCTTAGATGCATACTCATATGCAAAAAAGGATTGGTTTCATTCAGTTCAGGAAAATATTCACGAGCCTTTGCTTGTTCTACGTTTTCTAGAACAGTATGGTATTCAGGATGTTCTTTAATAACAGCAACAATTTGCGTTTCTAATGGCTCCAGTGCTACACCTGCTTTTTCTTTTTTCCAGCAATCACAAAAAAATTGTCTCATGCCATCACGGTCATTTCCAAACACAATATTTTTACCTGCTAATCATTAACGAACGAAGTCGTTAAGATAACCTAAAACAGATCTCCACTCCATTAATACCTATTTAGCAAGAATCACAAACATCCAGTCTTGATAACGTTGTTGACATTTTGCTAATTGCTCCCATGAACAAATTGCTGTTTTAAGCTGATGCTGATCAGCAAAAGCCATCCATTCCTGTTTTGATTGCTGCTTTAAGGTATTTGACACTATTTTTGCTGATGAAGCATTGTTCTCTACCAAAACCAAACCATCAGCATCAAAAGATGACATGTTACGTGTACTACTCGTTGTATACACATACAAACTAACAGCAATACCCACGATAAAAAGAAAAATAAGCACCCCACTAATCGCAAATTTTAATCCCGTGAATGCGGTTAAATCAACGGTTTTATCGATTTCTACGTTAAAGGTTTTTCTTGGCACAACCGTCTGAGATGAGCATTTTTTTTCAGGTACATAACGTGTAAAGTAAGTACCTTCATGCTGCGTTATTTTTTCTGGCTTATTCACTAAATCCATACTCCACTAATTATTTTCACACTTACGACCCCAGCAAGCGACACGACTTGCTTCTAATCTGTGAATACAACTATCTGTCTAAATAAAAACTAGCGTAATAAGTTCTTTATCTGCAAGTTATAACGATTCCCTATTGTTGCACGACTCATAACAAAATAAGAATTGACTAACGCACTACATGCCGCATCGAGGCGATCATGTTCAATACTGTTATTCCGTGTATATTGTGCAATAAATTTACAGCCCATTTCATCAGCAGCTTGGGTAAATTTACTAATTGAAGCTTGTGCTTGATATTGCGATTCTAAATTAACGACTAAATCTATCCCCAACATAATGACACGATCAGCGGGCACATTTGCCAACAGAAATAACTCGCCAAACAGCTCACGATAGTTCGTTGATAGTCCAATATCACTTGATATAGCAGGTAGAGAACTCAGTAAAACAAGCTGCCCAAAATCAATGGCTGATTCCACATCAAGCCCCGTCATGGAAAGCCGTTGAATGACCTTTTCTGGTGCTTCAGGACAAATTAAAATCACATTTTCATCATTGACTAAACCCGCTCGTGTTGTTTTTGCTGCCATCACTGTCGCAAGCGTTGCATCAGCTGTTTCCATCAGGCGAAAACCTGCTTCAGGTGCTTTACGTGTGCGTGGAACAGGTTGCTGTTGCTGAGCAGCACGGGGCAATCTATGAGAACTATTATGCGTTCCATTGACTACCATTGGTTCAGGCTTATCAATACCTTCAATAAACAATTCTTTGATGGGTTCTGCTTCATTAGCAGGTTGCTGAAGAATGCGTCGCTGTGGTACAAAGCTCGCGGGAAAGACAACAACATTATTTTCTTGGGAGCTTGATAGCATAAATAATATCCTAATGACTGGTTTTCTATTTTCTAATTATTGACCTCTATACGCTCTTAGCCCTGCTGGTTTAACCATAAAGCCCATTTATAATGAAAAAACAACGTTAAGCATTACAAAAAATTATACGATGATTAATTACCAAACATAAAAAGCGTACTCAGAACGCGAGTATAACATGATAAGAGTTCATATTAGTAGACAGCTTATCCGAATCACTTGTATATTTATTAATAGGTTGCAATAACACCGTCACCTCTTATTATTTTTCTACTCCCATCACATAATATAAATCTATGGATTATAACGCACTCTCACTCATTCCTCCGTTGCTTGCCATTTTTTTAGCCATATTAACCAAAGATGTGGTAATTTCACTGGTAACAGGCATTTTTTCAGGGCAATTAATCCTACATGGCTTTAACCCTACTACGGCCTTTATTCATTTTTTTGATGATATTATTGGTCTATTCAGCGAAGGCTGGATCACTAAAACCTTGTTATTTGCCTTAATGGTTGGTGCCATTATTCAGCTAATTATTGACAGCGGTGGGGTTAACGGATTTGTTTATTATTTAAGCAAAAAGAAAGATAAGGTTAACTCCAAACAAAGCGCCTTATTTTTAGCCTTTATCATTGGTATCGTCATCTTTATTGAATCCTCACTCACTTCTCTTATTGCAGGCACTGTTGCCAGACCCTTAACCGATAAGTATGGTGTTTCCCGACAAAAACTCGCTTATGTTTGTGATGCAACCGCTGCACCTGTTTGTTCATTGATTGCACTAAATGCATGGGGGGCATTATTGATTGGGTTAATTACGGCACAAATTAATACAGGCATCATTACGGGTAATGCAACGACATTATTTATTAGCTCGATCCCCTTTAATTTTTATGCCTTAATTAGTTTAGTACTGGTCTTTTTTACCATTCGGTATAATTGGAATATTGGTTCAATGAAAACCTTTGAGACCAATGCACGTCCACTCCTCACTACCAACAATGAAACAGAGAAGGGTAATCCATTATATATGCTCCTGCCATTGGCGATATTAATTGGCACGATGCCAATAGCGCTTTATTTAAGTGGTGATGGCAATCTCTTTAATGGCAGTGGTTCAACCTCTGTATTTTATGCGGTTGTCAATTGCTTGCTGTTTACTTTTGTCTACTATTTATTCAACAAGATAATGAATAAAAAAGACTTTTATAAGAGTTTTTATAAAGGTCTAGCCACTATGCTTCCCATTACCTTGGTACTCATATTGGCTTTTGCCATTGGTAAAATGAGTAATGATTTGGGTACAGGAAAATTTCTAGCAACACTCGCACACGATACCGTTTCACCTGCACTGATTCCAGTAATTGTGTTTCTTCTTGCTGCACTTATTGCTTTTTCAACAGGGACAAGCTGGGGGACTTTTTCGATTATGATGCCGATTGCCATTAGTTTAGCAGTGAGTACAGAAGCCCCATTAGCATTAACCATTGGGGCTGTTGTTTCTGGCGGAATTTTTGGTGATCATGCCTCGCCAATTTCAGATACGACGATTATTTCGTCGATGGCTGCGGGCTGTGACCATATGGAGCATGTGAATAGTCAGTTGCCTTATGCCTTAGTTGGGGCGGGGATTTCAATGGTGCTGTTTATTGTTTTTGGTTATCTATTGTAAATAATATTGACACTAAAAAAGGCATCCTGCTGGATGCCTTTTCTTAGCTTAGCGCTTAAATTCTAATTAAATCAGAACTTAGAACTTGTGACGGATACCTACAGAGAATGCATCAGTATCGCCATTACCATCAGCTGAAACACTTTCGCCATGACCAGAACCGCCTATACCAAGACTACCATCAGTTAGAGCATACTGTGCGTAAACATCAGTGCCTTTACCCAATTTATGATCATAACCTAGAGCGAATAAGCTTTGCTCAACAGTTTTATCATTTTTATAGTATTGTGCTTTAACCGTTCCTGCTGGAGATACTTTGTATGAAGCGCCAAGACCCCATGTATCAACATCAGCACCTGCTACACCACCTTCATCAGTAGTTGACTGATAGAAACCAACTACTTTGGCTTCGCCAAATTTATAAGAACCCATTAAACGAACCGCGCTAGATTCAACATCAGTTGTATTAGAGCCTAGAGCTTGGTTTAATTTGTCACTATGTGTTTCATAAGCAGCACCAACCATTAATGGTCCAGCCTTATAGATACCATTAATACTAAAAGCATCACCGCCACCTGTAGCACCATCTTCTGTAACATAAGCTGCTAAGGCTTGAAAACCACCCATTTTAGGTGATTGATAAGCAACAACATTATCAGCACGA
>DRMA01000170.1 GCA_011375245.1 Thiothrix sp.
AACTGTCCTGCTCAAGGTCTATTTCTAGATACCACCATTGGCTCAGAAACAAAACGTAGAGTACGCGGAGATATCTGGTTTGATGATATGGCATTGGTGATACCTGAAAATCAAGAATTATAACTATCTATGCATTACTCTATACGCTACATACGCTACTTACCCGCAATACTCATCGTTACAATGCTTGCAACCTACCCATTAGCAGAAATATTTTCTGTTTATTTATTGGAAAAAACAAGAGGTATACAAGATGCACAAATCATGGTTGAAACCATTGCAATTATTACCCTCATAGTTTTTTTCATTACCCAACCTCACTACCGCTTTATTAATAAGTCACAATGGTTATTTATACTATTAATTACTATAACTCCGCTCATTTATTTAATACCTTTACCAACAGCATTATGGGAATTAATACCAGGAAGAGAACCTTATATACAAATAGCCCACTGGCTAACGAATGGTAGCTTAGATGATATTAATAAAAGACTTTCCGTCATTCCCTATGAAACAGAGCATGCGTTCTTTGCACTTTTCCCTCCCCTTGCTATTTTTTTAGTTGTTGTGTCTTCATCTGAAAAAACAATCAAACTAATCCTCTCTGCTGCCCTCCTGATTGCAATAGGTGAAGCAATGTTAGCAATCATTCAGTATGGTAAAGAGGATGATTATTTTTACTTTGGCATCCCTCGCTTAAGAGAAAACACATCGCATGGCACTTATCCAAATCCAGATCATTTATCAACATTAATGTTCGTTATATTGCCTTTTTCCATAGCATTGTTCATCTATAACCTACGTGCAATGAAACACACCGACGACGAGAAAAAGAAAAGTAAAAAAATTCTTCTCATTATCTGCTATTCTTTCGCTAGTATATTTCTTTTCGCTGCCTCTTTATCTACTAGCTCCAGAGCGGGAATAGCACTAACATTTCTTGCTTTAGCACTCACTTACTCGACCTTCACACGTTATACCCATACCAAAACAAAACTCATTATCATTAGTACAGCAAGCATTTTTGCTATTGTTATTTTATTACTCACAGGCACCTCATCACTTATCAGTCGCTTTATCGCAGAAAACCCTTTTATTGATGGTCGTTGGCAAATATTCTCCAACACCTACACAGGCATTAGTGCTTTTTTCCCATTCGGTAGTGGTCCTGGAACATTTCCTGATGTGTACCGTCTCTTTCAACCAATGGAACAAAGAGGCTTTATAAACCACACGCACAATGACTATCTAGAACTTATTTTTGATACTGGTTTACTTGGTATTGCTATCATTACCAGCTTCTTTTTTCTTTTTATTAAACAATGGCAAAAAATTCCCCCAGCAAGAAGACGCAGCTTTCGCTATATCCAAACAGCATCACGTATTAGTCTTGTTTTATTCTTACTACATGCAATAGTTGAATTTAACCTGCATGATGTAATGAATGTATTATTCTTGGGTTTATTAATAGGTATTGTCTTTCATAAACCAGTATGAGCAATACTTGCTTACCTTTACCTTCTTAAAACGCTAATTTTAATACCCTAATACAGGAGCTAGCCATTTTTCAGTTTCTTCAACACTCATTCCTTTACGTGCAGCATAATCTTCAACCTGATCTTTTTGAATTTTTCCAGTACCGAAATAACGACTTTCAGGATGAGAAAAATACCATCCTGATACAGAAGAGGCAGGCCACATCGCATAAGACTCTGTTATACTCATCCCAATACGCTCCTCAACGGATAACAACTCCCATAATAGCCTCTTCTCTGTATGATCAGGGCAAGAAGGATAACCAGGCGCAGGACGAATACCTTGATATTTTTCTTGAATCAATTCTTGATTGCTAAGCTTCTCATCAGCCGCATACCCCCAAAAATACTTACGCATTTTTTCATGCATTTGTTCCGCAAGTGCTTCTGCAAAACGATCTGCTAATGCTTCCAACATAATCGCATTATAATCATCCAGATTATCCCTAAAACGTTGTAAATGCTCTTCTATACCAATTCCTGTTGTCACTGCAAACGCACCCAGCCAATCACTCACACCTGTTGCCTTTGGAGCAATATAATCTGCTAAACAGAAGTTAGGCTGTCGCCCACCTCGATCTAATTGTTGACGAATATGGTGCAACGTCATAATAGACGTTTTACGTGACTCATCAGTGTAAAGCTCAATATCATCTTCATTAATGGTATTAGCAGGAAATAATCCCAACAAAGCTCTTGCTGTTAGCCATTTTTCATCAACGATTTGCTTAAGCATCAACGTTGCCTCTGTAAATAGCTTCGTAGCCTCCTCACCAACAACTTCATCGGTCAAAATAGCAGGATAACGTCCCGCTAACTCCCAGCTTCTAAAAAAAGGTGTCCAATCAATGCGTTCTTGTAATGCAGCAAGATTATAATCATCATACTGAATTAACAAGCCACCATTTTCGGCTTTTGTAATCGTAAATCCATCATTTTCTAGTGCTTTATAATCGTTACATTCAATAATAACAGGCTTATAGGGCTGATATTGTGTCCAGTCCGTTTGAATTTTATTATCACGTGCAACACGCAAAGAAGATGATTTTTTTACTCGTTGATTTGCCGCACGCTTTACGCGTCGATCCTCATAATCAGACTTTATTTCAGCAATATAATCTTTTTTATGGATGTCAGAAAGTAATTTTCCCGCCACACCAACCGCACGAGAAGCATCGGCAACATAAACAACTGCACCATGATATTGAGGATCTATCTTAACCGCAGCATGTATCTTCGAAGTTGTTGCACCACCAATAAGCAAGGGTAGTTCTAACCCACGTCGCTCCATTTCTGCTGCTACATTAACCATTTCATCCAGTGATGGGGTAATTAAACCTGAAAGCCCAATAATATCGGCTTTTTCTTCAATGGCTTTATTAATAATATCGGCTGTAGGTACCATCACGCCCATATCAATAATTTCATAACGATTACACTGCAACACAACGCCCACAATATTTTTACCAATATCATGCACATCACCTTTTACAGTTGCCATAATAATCTTGCCATTTGAGTTTAACGTGTCACCATCATTGTCTGCATCCATAAATGGTAGCAACCATGCAACTGCTTTTTTCATCACCCGTGCTGATTTCACTACTTGGGGTAAAAACATTTTTCCCGCACCAAATAGATCACCAACAACATTCATACCATCCATTAACGGTCCTTCAATGACTAATAATGCTTTCCCCATTGAAAGGCGGGCTTCTTCGGTATCAGCATCAACATAAGCATCAATCCCTTTCACTAAAGCATGTTCAAGACGTTTTTCAATCGGCCATGTCCGCCACTCTTCATCTTCTTGTTTATCAACTGCTTTACCATCACCCAAATAATTAGGGGCAATATCCATTAGCCGCTCAGTGGCATCATCGCGATGATTTTGCACTAAGTCTTCTACCGCATTGCGCAAGGCTTCTGGAATATCATCATAAAGTGCTAATTGTGAGGCATTAACAATTCCCATATCCATACCTTGTTTAATGGCATGGTAAAGAAACACAGCATGAATCGCTTCTCGTACAGGATTATTCCCTCTAAAAGCAAACGATACATTAGAAACGCCACCCGAAACCATCGCATAGGGTAAGGTACGCTTTATCTCTCCAGTTGCTTCGATAAAATCAACAGCATAGTTGTTATGTTCTTCAATTCCTGTTCCTACGGCAAAAATATTCGGATCAAAAATAATATCCTCAGGAGGAAAACCAACTTCTTCTGTCAAAATATGATAGGCATTGGTACAAATTTCTACTTTACGTTCTTTTGTATCTGCTTGCCCAACCTCATCAAACGCCATAACAATAACCGCTGCTCCGTATTGGCGAATAAGGCGAGCTTGACGCACAAAATTGTCTTTGCCTTCTTTTAAAGAGATTGAATTAACAATACCTTTCCCTTGTATGCACTGTAAACCAGCTTCAATAACGTCCCACTTAGAGGAGTCAATCATAATGGGCACACGGGAAATATCAGGCTCTGAAGCAACTAGATTAAGAAAACGTACCATACACTCTTTTGATTCCAACATGCCTTCATCCATATTGATATCAATCACTTGAGCCCCTGCATTAACTTGTTCTAACGCAACGTCTAACGCAGTATCATAATCATCTTCTTTAATCAGGCGTTTAAAACGTGCTGACCCTGTAACATTAGTCCGTTCCCCAACGTTAACAAATAAGCTTTCTTTACCAATATTAAACGCTTCTAAACCTGCCAAGCGACATTCGATAGCAATATCAGGAATAACACGTGGCTTTATATCACTAACAACCTCAGCAATCATTTTAATGTGCTCAGGTGTTGTACCACAACAACCTCCTATAATGTTTAAAAAGCCACTTTCCGCCCACTCGCGAATATGCTCCGCCATTTCTTCAGGTCCTAAATCATATTCACCAAATTCGTTGGGTAAACCTGCATTAGGGTGTGCTGACACATATGTATTCGAAATTCTTGATAACTCTTGCACATATTGACGCAATAAATCAGGACCTAGCGCACAATTTAAACCTATAGAAATAGGTTCAGCATGATTAAGTGAGTTATAAAATGCTTCTGTTGTTTGTCCCGTTAGTGTCCTTCCAGATTGATCAGTAATCGTACCAGAGATCATTACAGGATATTCTTTTCCTGTATCTGCAAAAAATTGCTTCACTGCAAAAACAGCCGCTTTAGCATTCAATGTATCAAAAATAGTCTCAATAAGGATAATATCAGCACCACCTTCAATTAAACCTCTGGTTGACTCGGTATAGGCTTCAACAAGCTCATTGAAAGTAATATTTCTAAAAGCAGGATCATTAACATCAGGAGAAATACTACACGTTCGATTGGTCGGTCCAAGAATACCGCCAACAAAACGGGGCTTATCAGGTGTACTATATTTATCACAAGATTCACGAGCAAGTCTTGCAGCTTCAACATTAATTTCATACGACAAATCTTCCATATCGTAATCAGCCATTGCAATACGTGTTGCATTGAAGGTATTTGCCTCAATAATATCAGCACCTGCCACAAGATACTGTTCATAAATATTTTGAATCAGTTGTGGCTGAGTCAATACTAAAAGGTCATTATTTCCTTTTACATCACAATGCCAATTTTTAAAACGCTCACCACGATAATCACTTTCCGCTAACTTATGCGTCTGGATCATTGTCCCCATCGCACCATCAAGAATAAGAATACGTTGCTCTAGAGCCTGTAGTAATTGTGTTTTAGTGGACATATAATTATTGTGGTTTCGCTATTGGGGAGGGTGGCGATCATAGCATATTAGATACTAAGTATTAATACAAAAGAGCTTTTCACTTAACGTGCATATTGATGCCTATAGCATGAATCAAACTCGACCTTCATCAGCAACAAAAAAAGGTCGATTAACCTTGGCACAAACTTTTTCGATTAACCAATAAAACAAAAACAAAAATCCAAAAAACAGAGGTAGTGTAAATTCTTGCCCCACATGATTTATGAAAAAGATTCCAAGTACTGTAAAAAATAATTGTACACTAGCAATGAATAATACTGTTTTTTTAACACTACCAGAGAAAACATCTAATAAAATATGATGAAGATGATTTTTATCTGCATTCACCATCGAACATTTATGCTTTTTTCGGCGCATCATCACAATGACAGTATCTAAAATAGGAATAGCGGCAATAAATAAAATACTCACTGGAGTAACATAAGCCAATGCCTGAATACTCAACACTGCAATCATAAACCCTAAGGTTAAAGAACCACTATCCCCCATAAATACCTTTGCAGGATTCCAGTTGAACCACATAAAACCTAATAATGAAGAAAATAAAACAATACTCACATAAATCATAAAGATATTATCATTAACCCAACCAATATATCCCAACCCAGTGATAATAACTAAACAAATACTCCCTGCAAGACCATCTAGACCATCACTCAAATTAAGTGCATTTGTAAAACCAACAATAGCCAACAAGGTAACAGGCAAAGCCATCCACGACAAAAACACATTATGCCCAAAATAATTACCAAGAGAATGGATACCAATACCATCAATATAAACAAATAACGCAGCAACAATAATCACTAAAAATTTGGTCTGCGAGGCTGTCTGCCTATAATCATCATAAATACCAATACCAAAAACCATAAAAAAGGCAGAAACCAAGAGTGGATAAGAATCATATATACTACTTCCATACAACAAGGTACTAATAATCACTGAGCTAAAAAATGCGATACCTGCACCACAAGGAGTCACTTTTTTATGAGAACTACGTTCATTTGGAATAGCAACTAGACCTAATGAAGAGGCATATTGAATAAGGAAAAAAACCAGTACAATAGATAATAACAAAGTAATAATGAATAAAAATAACATAAAATAGCCCTTAATAAATACTTAGGAACAAGGACTCAATAATATCCTCATTCCTTGCACATGGTATTCGTTAACCAGCTCGCCCCAATTTTAAAACATCATCACGCTGATAGCCATAATAACTATCATGAGCATAATAGTCTGATTTCGACGATTTTACTTTAGTCAAAATAAATCCAGCAACATTACCATAACCTAAACGCAAGCGTTTCAGAGCATCTAAAAGATGAGGACGTTTGGTTTCATCACTCGCAACAACAAATAATGTTACATCAGAACGATTAGAAAGAATCAATGCATCAGCTAAACCCAATACTGGAGGCGAGTCAATGATAATATGATCATATTCCTCTCCTGCATACTCAAGCAACTCTATCATACGATCTTCGGCCAGTAGTTTCACAGGGCTAGGAACAGGCACTCCTGCCGTTATAATAGACAAGTTCTCAATAGCTGAATCACTGATTACATCGTCTATTTGACAACGATTAACAAGATACTCTGCCAAACCATTTTCTACCTGAATCCCTAAATAACTATCAACTCTGGGTTTGCGTAAATCAGCATCAATCAGTAACACCTTAAGGTTACTCTCAGCAAGAATAGAAGCAGTATTAATCGCTACATTTGACTTCCCTTCTGCTGGTGCAGAACTGGTAACATGAATGATTTTCGGTATTTCTCCTTGCGAACCAATATATCCTAAATTCGTTACCAAAGAACAAAATGCCTCATATTCTGTAGACTGAGGATTCTCAGTTAATAAAATAGCACCTTCAGCACTCCTGCCTTTCTTCTTGTTTTTACCTTTAACGAATGGAAAAATTCCAAGAACAGGTAAATCAGAAATATCTTCCAAGTCATCAGTATTATGTATACGCACATCAAATGACTCTCTAATAAAAGCAATTGCCATTCCAAGCATCAAACCCAACATAGTACCAATCAGCATGTTTTGCATTGTATTAGGTGAATGCTTTCGATAGGGGACAAAAGCAGGATCAATAATCGAAACGTTATTTCTAACAACCCCCTCTGCGATATCTACTTCTTTCTTTCTCTGTAATAAACTATCATAAAGCTCACGATTTGTTTTTACTTCTCTTTGTAGCGTTGAGTAACCAATGCTCTTATCCTGTTGTCCCAATAATTCAGTTTTCTTATCCTTTAGTTCCTTTAAGAGCTTTTCCGCTTTTTGCTTCGCAGCAAGGTATTTTGCTTCCAAATCATTTTTAACATTCTTATCAATATTTTTGCTTTCAGCTTCCAACTGCCTACCAAGATCAGCAATTTCATGTTTAAGCTGTATCATTGCAGGAAAAGCAGGTTTGTAGAGCTGTAATTGTTGCTGATATTGAGCTTCAAGTTCGCCTTGTCTCTTCTTTAACTGCTGGATAACAGGATTATCCATCGTACGAAGACGACCAGACGCCTTCTTTCTTTGTTCATATTCACTTTCTGCAGTAATAAAATCTTTTTGAGCTTCGATATATGCATCACTAAGCCCTTTCAGTTCCTTACCAACAATACTTTCACCTTCGCCTGTACTAATAATATTTTTTTCTCTCGCATAACTCGCTAACTTGGCTTCAGACTCTTGCAAACTGCGCTTTGCTATAACAAGCTGTTTTACAAGATATTCCTTAGCATAGGCGCTTGATTCCGCCCCTCCTTGAAGATTCATTTGAATAAACTCTTCAGCAAGCGTATTAACGCTTGCTGCTGCTAACTGAGGATCATAAGAATCATAGTTAATTTCCAATATATTAGATCTTTTACTAGGTGATAATGATAGCTTTTCAAGGAAGGCTAATTCAATAGGCCGAGTCCCCATCTTTGCCTCCCATTCTTCACGTGCCTCATTTTGACCACTGGAAACACTTTCAAGTACTGAGGTATTTCCAAAAATAGGCTGAATAATTTTTTGAGAAAAAAACGCTTTTACCTCAGCAAAATAACCACTGTAAAAAGGCTTCATCTCACCTATTTTACGAAGACTGTCTTCCAACTCTAACTTGTCAATAACTCGCCTTGCGAGTACTCGACTTTGTAACAAATCATACTGAGTTGAATGAAAATTACGATCTACTTCCTTTTCTTTAAAAACATTATCGTATTGCGCAAGTGTATCTGCTTCTGCATCAATTTTAATGCTAACCGTTGCACGATAAATAGGAATCATTGTTGATGTATATAAAAAGGTTATAATTGCTGCCAAAATAACGGAAAAAAGAATCGTTTTTTTATGCTTAAAGATAATTGAAAAGATAGCTTTCAAATCAATTTCATCATCGACACCAGCATCTTGATAACCAGCTCTATCAATAATGGGGGCTGATTGGTAATGCCCTCTAGTATCTATCCCCCGATTCTCACCTATTGTAATTATCTGATTATTTTGTTGCCCATTCATAGCATTCAAACCTTGTTAATAGCTTAATGATAGATATATTCTAGACTTCACAAAATATAACATTCAGTGCTCTGCATGAAGCAAATGACAGCCCTAGTCATCACTCTAGTCTATATTA
>DRMA01000171.1 GCA_011375245.1 Thiothrix sp.
AAGGCATTAAGGCTTCGCCATGTTGATTGAGTACAAATACATTCATCCTAGAATGCTCCTAAAAAGTGGTTATTCGCTAATAAAAAACGAATCCTCTTGCGAGGTTGATTCCCTTCGCCAATGTTGTAACAGCTTGTTTGTCTTAGCACACCGACCCGTTGAGGTCTTTTAATACTAAAAAGCAGAGCGTCAAACTAGGGAGGCATTCGACGGTGCTATGACTGAAACAACGTAGCCAATAAAAGCTGAGACTAATCACCTATTCTGTCCGAAGACGTATCTCGAATCTCGCGACTCAAGCCCGCTCCTTCAGGGGCGGGTAGTTGACCCTTCATTTTCTGGTTAACCCTCCAATCTACTAAAAATCGCGCTAAAACGGAACGTTTGATAAACGAACAATCGTTGTGTTATCACTATTATGCCTATCCCACTTACCATCTGATGCTAGCATTAACATGCTATTGCTAGACAGCTTTAAGGTAAAAATATCAGCATACGGTTGCTCCAAACGGAGTGATAACGCTTTGCGATGTTCTTTGCTCGGCACATTGGCATGCTGCTTAAGACTAAAATGAATACAGCCATAACCCAATGCTTGGGCAATACGGCTGTCATATTTATTCATTACCGCTTGATAATCGGTTTCACTAATAAAACCATCACGTAAGGCAATACCTGCTTCGGTATGATCAAAAGTTAGTTGTTGCTCATTTTCACCCTTACATTCTCCCCTACACAAAAAGGCACGGCTATCACCAATATTCGCGAGTAAGGCGACACCTTCAGTAGTAACATCTGCCATTACTAACGTACTACCTGGGGAGCGCCCACCACGATAATAACGTTCAAACAACGTATCATGCAACGTTGTGAGGGCTGTTTTTAACGCTTCGGCGTTGGTTTGAAACGGTATTTTCATCAATTCCAACACAACGTCTTCAGCAAATTCTCGTCCATGCTCATGCCCTCCCATCCCATCAATCACTGCAATGCGTACGTGTCCTTTTGGCCAATGATCAACCATAGCCATTTGTTTTTGTTCATCGCGTAAGTATTCACACTGCCCTTGCGCATCAATAATAAGGTAATTATCTTGATTTTCATCACGCATTCCACAGTGACTGTGAGCGCTAATATGCCATTGTATAGGCGGGATGAGCATTGATTGATTTGACATAATTTAATCTCGGTGTTCAGGCATAAAGGATTCAACAAATTGAAAACGAAAAGCCCCCAACATGATGCCTTCATTAGCACTAAGTTTGACCATAGGCTGCTTTAAGGTCAATGTACGACGAATACTCCCCTCAGCATTTAGTACATACGTTTTGCTGCGACTGATTTGCTGCAATACTAAGCGACGTTCACTTAAATGCACTTGTACATGTTGCCCTGATAAACCAATAATGGCGAGATTACCGTGTTTTTTACTGTTTTTATACACTAAGGTACTTGATTGATTGAGTAAACCCAGTGGAATATCGGCTGTATTTTTATCCCCCATATCACGTCCAAGGGTAATACTATTTAATGGTAACGGAATCGAAAAACTATGACGTGCCAATGGCAGAATACCAAATTGCTTACTCGCCAATTCAGGCGCTGGTAACGACAACATTTTCTCATGTTGCACATGTTCTGCATGCTGCGCATCTTGCACATTACTAAAAAAGGGCAATGGCTGACTATTGTCTAAGGTTTTCCATGTCTTATCAGCGTGTGCTTTCCACTTCAATGCCGTTGCCGTTTTTTCGCCTTTAATGATCCATGCAATCGCACTTTCGTGCTGTGCTAATGCACCATCCTGATCAAGATACAATAACCAATGTGATAAATAACGCGCCCCTCGACCTTTTAAACTATCTAGTTTGGGCAAAACAATCCCTGTTAACTCAAGCTGATACAGATAATCAGGCTGATCATCATCACTACTATCAATTTGACTAAGCCCGCCAAAGGTATCTTCTTCATTATCAATAATGGTATTTGCGCCACTCGTAGACGGCAGAGGTTCTGGTGACAACATATCCATAACCGCCGTGGTTTTTACACTGCGATCAATCAGTAGTGTAATAGCATCGTTTTTATCACCTTTGGCATGGAAGCGGCAGGTAGTTTGGGTCTGATCACGTCGTGGTGTTTCGCTACGAATATAAACATCATCGCCATACGTGCTAGGGCGTTTGGCATTCATATTAACAATGATTTCACCCTCATTAGTTGCCTTAATCCAGAGTGGGCTATGAATAGCACTATTTTCTTTTTTTTGTGCAATGAGCAACATTTTTTGTGTCGCATAAAGCCCCACAGGACGTTCTATTTTAACCCCTTGCGGTGGATGAATAAGTTGCCCTTGTTGATCTCGCATTGGCTCAAAGAATATCCATGGCTTAAACTGATGCGCTGTACGTGCTTTATTGCCTTGTCGTGTAATGCTTATTGAAGCTGTTTTTTCATCATTACGATTGGGGAGGAAAACCCCCATACCAAACTGACAAATAACTTCATTTGTCGCCAAATTATCCAATGGCATAATCGCATAATGTGGAGGACGTTGTTGGTAATGCTCATCCTCAGAAAATGCCTGTTGATGCTGATAACGTAAACGCTCCGTCATATAAAATAAATCATTGCCACCATCAATATCCGCATCACGCCAAATATGAGCTGCAATCCAAAGTACCACATCAGAAAAAACATAAGTACGTCGTATTGGTGCTTTGCCACGATATGCGGTGGTGGTGTAACGATGCGCATTTAAGGCTTGCTGCAAGCGCCGCGAGGTATGTGCTGCATTGTTCGCCTTGCTATCAATCATGGTGTCATCGCCTCCCGTGCTTTGATTCCAAATCGCATCCGCATCTAATGGATCATCAACATTCAGCAATTTCAAGGTAAACAAACGGGTCTTACGATCACTGCGTAGCCAAGGCGTAGCCTGTCCTGCACTCCAATCTCGAAAGAAATTACTCATGGCGTTTCATCCTTAATGCCATCCTTAATGCCATCCTTGATGGCATTATATTTCTTTTTCCATGCATCAGCGCGTGCATGATTAAGCCTCACTCCGTCCCCCGTTCGATAGCGATATTCCATCCATAAACGCGCATTAATGGATAAGGGAATTAAGTCTTGGTTCGCGATTACTTCAATCAATTGGTAAGCTTTTTTACGTTGCGCAGCAGAGCTATCAGTATCCGTTAAAATCTGATTGGCTTTTATTTCTAACGCTTGCTGTCGTTGCTCATATTTTCTATTGTCTTTACCTTCACTATCTTGTTGAAGGGCTTGTTGATAATAATGCCATGCTTTTCCCCAATCTGTTTTCCCGCCTTTACCATAGTGATAAGCATGAGCCAGCAAGGCAGAAGCTTCAGCATTACTATGTTCAGCGAGGCGTTTAAGTTTAGGAATGACTTCAGCCCATTTTTTTGTATTATCCCCTAGATTTTCTTTATTTGGTGAAGGTGGTCTGTTGATTTTAGGCGGTTGATAAGGTGAGGGAGTTGTCGTTGTATGCGTTGGCACGGTGTTTGTTACTTGTGTATTAATATCCGTATGAATATCCGTATTAATGTCTGTATTAATGTGTGTATTATCACTATCTATTTCAGGCAAGACCTGTTCTGGCTCAGAACGTAATAATAACCATGCATTAACCATCAATAAGACAACCCCAAGCACCAGCAATAGCCGTTTGACTGGCCAATTACGTGGAATAATGGGCATCTCCTGCTCCTGTTCAGGTGAAACAGAAATTCCTTTAGTGCTTTCAGTTTTTTTAGGTGGTGTAAAAAACGGTGGGCGTTTTGGGGCTTGGTGATTAGATGGTTGATCAGGCTGCTGCTCTACTGCGGGTATAAACACTGTTTTATTTGTGTCTTCATTCGTACTGCTTACTGTACTTACGGCGACATATTCTGTCTCTGGTTCGACTTGTGATTCTACTTGTGGTTCTGTTTGTGGTTCTGTTTGTGATTGAGTTTCGGTACTGTTATTTTTATCCAATGCATTCAATTTAAACTGAATATTTTCAATCCAATGCAGCGCACTTTTAGCATTGGGACGATATTGGTAACGTTTATCAAGCAATTCAGCAACAAACTCAGCAAAACGTTCCGCTAATGCATGATAAGGCGAGTCTGTCTGCGTGGTTACATCATCATCCAGTTCATCATCATCGTCATAAAGAAAAGTCACAGGAGTCCCTTCAGCAAGATCAATAAAAGACTCGACTAAGAAGTCCGTTTCTTGCTGATTAATCCCACCAATCTTACCTAATAACCCCTCCTCTCCCTGATTTAAGGCTTTACGATGCTGTTGGCTAATCTCCTCTAAATTCATAATAAAAGCTTCATGGCTTTCAGGTAAATGCCCTGCAATTAAGCGATATATTAATAAACCTAAGGCATAAATATCCGTGTGTGTGCCAATAGCCACATGTTTTTTACCATCAGTATTTGGCTTGATTAACAAAATTTGCTCAGGCGCAACACAATCATCCGAATAATTCATTTTGGTATGCGTGCTATCTGTGCTTCTCAATACGTGTTTGCTAATACCAAAATCAAGTAAGCGAATCTCACCTGTTTTGTTCAACATGAGATTATCCAACTTGAAATCACGATGTACTAACGCTTCACCATTTTTATGATGATGATGAATGTATTTTAACGCCACAATCATTTGCTGAATCCATGCCAAATGCTGGGCTAAGGTGGGTTGTTGTTCTTCTAATAATACTTTCGATAACGATTGCTCATAAAACGGCATCACAAACGCAGGGACATTTTTCCCACCTTGTTGCACGGTCATCGCATCAAGACAGGCGACAATATAATGCGCCTCTGGTTTTTCAAGCGCTTGTAAAAATTCAATTTCTTGCTGAATACGTTTACAATTCGCATTGACGCGACTAATCGGCAATAAGGTATTGGGCTTCTTCCAAATACGCGCAATTTTGAGTGCAAGTATTTGCTCATCGCTCACACGACGAACTTTAAACACATAGGCTTGCGCGCCTCCTATCTGTGCTTCGATTAATTGGTATTGATCCTTTGCTAAGGTAATGATGTCATTGATTTGCATAATAGCCGCTATTGTTTGTTGTAACGAAAGTATTCCAAATTTAAACAAAAATAGCTACATTACATTCACTTTTACGAATCCAGCAAGCCATGTGGATTATTTGCCTCTCTAGAAGAGCGCGGAAAAAATCCCTAGCGCATCACAGTACTTGTTTCCAATTTAACCCCATCTCGAATAAGGTGTAACACATAGTGATTCCCTTCTTTTTTCATCACAATAGTGTCATCAGGCCAAAGCGTTCGGTTATTAAAGAATTGTTGTAATTTTTTACTGGTTGCTTTGACATTATTCGGTAAACCGAAAATGCTACTGTCTTTATGTTTCACGACTTTTTTTGCAATGTTTAGATAACCTTGTCCTGCAATAACGCCGATTTCAAGCAGCGTCTGCATTTCTTTTTTATGCTTTGCTTTATTCACCGACTCAATACTAGGCGGTGGTTGTATATTTGAACCACGATAAACACCAGAACTCCGATGATTTAACGGGTCTGCTATTTTTATCCCCATTTTTTGCATCTTCATTTGCCATAACGCAATTAACCCTCTTCCTTCCTTTAGGTTTACCGTTCCTGTTTTGCTGATAATATCCTGCCCTTCATCGCTCAAAATATAATCAATAAAATGCTGTACTTTTTCTGAAGGCTGCTGGTTACTGGTTAAGTAAATCGGTCTAAACAAGGGATATTCACCTGCAATTATATTTTTCTTTGAGGGAGCAATACCATTGACGGTTAATACCCTAAGTCCATTCCTTTTTTTCGCTGAACTAACTCCCGTAATACCAAAACCATATTTTTGCGCTTCTATTTTTTTCTCCAGTGGTGTAGACGATGGGAACGATTGTATGCTTCCCTTAAATTCATAAGCAGGATTATTATTAAACACTAACAACCTAAACATATGCCCAACACCAGAATCTTTACCTGCTCGCGTGTATAAGAAAAGTTTTTCCGCATCACCTGCAAGATCACGCCACGATGTTATTTCCCCATCATAGACCTTCTTTAGATTAGTGAGGGAAATATCATAAACTCTATTGTCCTTATTAACGATAGGTACCAACGCATCCCAAGCAACATGAATGAGTTGCGCATCTATTTCAGAGTGTACTACTTGATTAGTGATACTTTTCATGCGATGACGACACGTTCCGCCTAAATCTGCCTTTCCATTAGC
>DRMA01000172.1 GCA_011375245.1 Thiothrix sp.
CGGTCTATAGCCAAAGCCCTTCTGTTTCTATTTGCTTTAATTATAAGAATATTGATCCTAAGTCATTATGTACTGCTTTGTATGAAGAGCAAGAGGTTGTAGTAGGGTATGGCTCTTATGGTGAAACTACTTTTGTGCGTATGGTCGCGGTTAATACAAATAATGAAGTGACCGATATGATGGATTTCTTTCGCATTGTGGAAGATTTTGTGCAGCGTAAGGGGGATACTTTGGAAAAACTTGAATAGTTTTTTTGAGGGTGAAAAAATTAATGTGGTACAAAGGGGAAATTGTAATATTTCCCCCTTTTTTTTGCTTTTGAGTTGTTGGTGTTTCTTTAAATGGCTAAAGGATGACGATAGGTATTTATTCTATTTGCCCAACCTGCTAACCAGCGTCGCTCATTGCGGCGTGGCGGTGAGTTTCTAACTCTTCGTTGTAAGACTGCTAATGCTGAATTAGAGAAGTTATTTAAGGCTTGTTGTCCTGGTCGGCTTGGGCGCATATTTTCTAATACTTGTAAGAGTCCCCAGTTTTGCCCCCTGTAGCCACCACTACGATGTAAGCCTTCACCTTTAAAGTTTACATAATCAACTAATGCATACCAACCTCCTGGTGTATTTGCGACGGCATTGAGGTTATTAGCTACATGAGAGCGGAGGTGAGAAGGTGTTTTTCTTACTAGGTTAGGCATAGCACGTTTTGCACGTTGAATAATATATTCTGCTTGTATATCACGGGTATTGAAGAGCAAATCCTCAAGTTGTCTTACTTTATACGAGCCTTTTTGACTCATTAGCTGTCTTCTACTGCTCCAAGGAGCACCTGAATGCTTAGCTTGTTTTAACCAAAGGGGTAAGGCAATACCTCGGCGTTCCATATGGGTTAAAAGTCCAGGAAAGCTATTGCCAAATGTATGTTTTCTGGGACCTGCTGGATACCATGTCCAATGACCAATTCCCATTGCAGCAAAGTTTTCGCCATGATTCCAGTGTACTAGCTTACTTTTTACGCTTCCTGCTTCATTTTTAAAAATGCGATTAGCAATGCTACGTAGTTCGCGTTTACTATGGGGAGGTGCTACTAGTTGACGTTTGGGATTGTAAACATAAGGGCGATTTTGCCGTAGTAGTGGCTGTCTATATTGTTGTCTTTTAGGAATGAATGTCTGTTGGTGTTTTCTTATTACAGTTACTTTTTTTGCTCTTGGTTTAGTCGTTGTTGTTGTTATTTTGGGCGCTTTTTTTATCGCAGGAGTTGCTTCTGGTATATTGACTTTTTGTTGACTACATGCCGTTATGCTTGATACTAAAATAAGCAAAGAAATAATTGAGGTCGGATTTTTCACTGATTTTGCCCTTAAGTTTTAATCTTGGAAAGTGGTATTTTTACCGTAAATCTCGTTTATTATGGGAATGATAGGTTTAAGCTGAAGGTGCAGGTTATGTATCCAGTTTGCCCCTACAAAACTGACAGTAGCCCAAACACTAAATAGTGTTCAATATAAGCGAGGTTTGTTAATGATAAATAAGACGTTTTCTTTAATCATTTGGTTCTAAATATTTTTCATTTTTACTATTAAAATAAAAAACCCTTATATTTTAATAAATTATTTATTAAAATATAAGGAGGCGTTTAGTAACGTCCACAAAGATCATGGTTGTCAGTTTATCGTTTTGATTATAAATTATCTATGATTTACTGGTTAAATGGTTAAAAAAATATCTTTTTTGTGAGCGAATATTGTGAAAGAAGGAATCCATATTATATGAAATCAGTTAACTAAGTGTTTATTTGAGGGGCAAAATAGGGCGAAATTATTTTCGCTGTACTTGAAAAAAGGATAAGAGGTCTTACTTTCGTACTATAACTAAATAGTGAGGAGCATAATATGTGTACGCTAGCCGCAGCTTATAATATTGGGGAAATCATCTACCATCGTAATTTTAATTATCGTGGTGTTATTGTTGATGTTGACCCTAATTTCCAAGGGACGGATGAGTGGTATGAAAAAAATGCAGTAAGTCATCCAGCAAAAGATATCCCTTGGTATCATGTTTTGGTTGATGATGAAGATCTTGTTACTTACGTTGCGCAAAGCAACCTTGAGTTATCTTTGTTACCTGAGCCTTTAGAACACCCTATGTTAGAGTCTCTTTTCTCAGGTTATGATGAAGGTAAATATAATCTACGAATGCGTTTGAATTGATGATTATTCAATCAAATGTACAATCCATCAAACACAATCCATCGAATAAGCGATAGTTTTTGATGGATTGGTTTTCCAATGCTAGTTATCTAGGAAGCTTCTTGGTTGGATTGACTGGAGGCATTCATTGCATGGGGATGTGTGGTGGTATCGTAACTGCATTAACCCCCACGGTAGTACCTTCTAACCACCAACAGAGTGATTGGCAGCATTTTATTATTTTGCTGGGTTATAATTTAGGGCGCATCACCAGTTATAGTCTTGCAGGAGCGCTGGTTGGTGGTTTAGGTGCAAGTGTCTTTTCATTGGCTGAACTTAATTATAGTCGGCAGATTATGTTGCTGATTGCTGCTTGCTTTATGTTAGCGTTAGGATTGTATTTAGCAGGGGTGTGGCATGGTATTACCTATCTTGAGCGTTATGGTAAGTACCTTTGGCGTTATATTGAGCCATTAAGTCGCTCTTTCATTCCTGCAACTACGCTTGCTAAAGCTGTACCACTTGGATTTTTCTGGGGGTGGCTGCCATGTGCAATGGTCTATACTATTTTGATATGGGCAGTATCCGTAGGAAGCGCTCAACAAGGTGCATTGCTTATGCTGGCATTTGGATTGGGTACATTGCCTAATTTATTAGCAATGGGCTATCTTGCAACGCGATTAGCTGTTTTCACTCGTCATCCTGTTGTGCGGAAAATGGTTGGTTTGTTATTGGTCAGTATTGCTTTATGGATGCTTTATAATGCTGTAACTGTCAATGATGTTTCTAGTGTTTAAGTAAGATAGATAGTTCTTCAAATTTCTTCTGCATTTCTCTATTCTCAAACGGTACAATTTCAGGTATTTGAATATTCATCAGTGCATGAAAGGAGGCTTGGTTAGTTTTCATTAAGCGGACTAAATCTGCGCTGAGTTTAACGGTATCGTAGGTATTTTTTGCCACACGATAATCGTGCCTGATCAAGTTGAGTGCTTTTTGCACCTTGGCTTGTTGTATGATCAACTGTTGCGCATAAATATTGGCTACTTTTAATGTTAGTTGCTGTGCTTTAATATTTTTTTGTAAAAGTATACGGCTGCTTTGTTTTTGTGTTGTATTGAGGAGTTTTTTTGATACTTGACTAAGCTGAGCCGTTTCTTCTCTGATGGTATTTATTTTCGGTAAGTAGCTATTACTAAGCTGATTAATATAGCTTTGCTGAATATTCATTACTAGTTTTAATAGTATAACATGCATACCATAATACTTTCTGGCTTGATTAATATCTTCATTAGACTCTTGGGTGAGTTCCATCAATTGATTGGTAATATCGGTCAACACGTCATAAATAATAGACATTTTAATAATGTCGTCAGAGTCAACACGTGACAGTAAAACATCAACCTGTTGCTCGCTAAGTAACAAGCCCATTTCTTGTAAGCGTAGTTTCAGGTTGGTTTTTTCTTGTGCTATGGTATTTGTGTAATCAGTGATCTTATGCTTTGCTTGCTGGATTTTTTTATTGAGCTTTTCTTTTTCGATCCCAGAAGCAACCACACGTTGTTCTTTGAGTTGTGCAATATCCTGTCTTTCTTCTGTGATTTTTTGTTTTAGTTTGTCGATATGTTGACGATTGGCTGAGATAGTGGGGCTGTCTAATAATATTTCTATATCAGCAAAGACATCAATTTGATCTTCTCTGAGTGATTGTTTGTCGTCACCAAACCAACGTGATTCAGGGGCTTGATCTATTTGCATATTGATGTCGAGTGCGTGATCAAGATTTTGCAGTACATCAGACCAGACGGCTTTGAGGTGTTGCGTGTTTTCTTCTTTGATAATTTGGGGAGATATGTGCTTTGTTTTTCCTTCTGCGAGAGAATTATAGTTTTCAGCAATGGAGTGGTAATATTTTTTTGATGTTTCGACAGCTTTATTGCTATATTCCTTCGTTTTATCAACCGTTTTCTCACGAATTTCTTCAGTGCTACCCCACATGTCTCTCAGTGACTCTTTCCAGTCTGCGTTGGCTAATCCTGTGTAGGTCGTGCTGATTAATAGGGTGATTAAAAGTATGTTGTACTGTTTTGTGTTCATTGCGACTATTGATGTTGTAGTGATATTTTATTGATACCAGTGTTCCCAACCTTTTTCATAGTAATGGACTAGTGGATGGTTTTGTAAGCCATTAGCTTCAACCCTTATCTTTGCCATATCTGCTGCGAAAATGTGCATTGTTTGCATAATGGAAGGCTTTAAGTAGCGTAAGGGAATGGGAATAGTAGGGGATTGTTGTGTCCAATTAGTATTCATTCTGCTGGCAAGGACAAAACCCCATTCACCAAAACTAGGAATATAACTGTGATAAGGTCGTACAACCCATGATTGGTGTTGATGAATGCTAGCGATGCTTTGATAAATAGACCAATAAGCTTCACGGGTATAAAGTGGCGAAGCCGCTTGAGTCACCATTGCCCCTGATGCGGATAAATGTTGTTTGACTAAATGGTAAAAACTTTTGGTATATAGACGACTTAGGCTGATATTATTTGGATCAGGTAGGTCAATAATAATTACATCATAGAGCTGTTGATTGCGTTCTAAAAATTTCCATGCATCTTGATTAATAATGCTCAGCCGTTTACTACTCAGAGCATTTTTATTAAGTTTAGTTAAGGCTTTATTATGTGAAAAAAGTTTAGTAATGGCAGGGTCAAGATCAACTAATGTAATGTGTTTTACATCGTTGTATTTTAATATTTCGCGTATGGCTAAACCATCGCCACCACCTAGTACAAGAATATTTTCATGTGCATGTGCCGTTAACATTACAGGGTGAACAAGTGATTCGTGATAGCGGTATTCATCAAATGAATCAAACTGTAATGCACCATTGATATAAAAGCGAATACGCTGTTTGCGATGCGTTAATACGATACGTTGATAAGGCGTGGTTTCAGCATAAATAATGGTATCTTGATACAGTTTATGTTCGATGTGGTTAACGAAATGGTTGGTGACGAAAAAACCACTAATTAATACAATACTGACAATAGTTAAACCACTTAATAATGGCATACGGGCTTTTAGCTCATGACGAAATACATACCATGCGAGTAAGCCAATGGTTGCATTAATAAGTCCGAAAGTCAGCCCTGTACGAATAAGTCCAAGTTGTGGCACAAGGAGTAATGGGAATAATAAAGAGGCAAATAACGCGCCAATATAGTCAACGGTAAAGACATTGGATAAATTAGTTTTTAAGGTAAATTGATCTTTTAATATACGGATAATGAGTGGAATTTCAACGCCTAATAATGCACCAAGACTAAAGGTGAGTAGAAACAATAAGGGCGTGTAGTTATTGATAATAGCAAAAGCTGCATAGAGCAATGCAGCGGATAACCCACCCATCAGAGCAATAATTAATTGTAAACGAATAAAGGTATCAGGTAGATGATTATCAATAAAGCGTGACAACCATGCGCCTACGCCCATTGCACTCATAAAAATGCCAATGACCAGTGAGAAATGATACACCGAGTCACCCAACAGATAGCTGGATAATGTGCCTGCAATCAGTTCATAGATAAGTCCACAAATAGCGATAACAAAAGCAGAGAAGAGTAATGCGACTTGTTTTTGTTTTTCAGCAGCGACTGACGTTTGTTGCATTCGTTGTTAATCTTCTATTGAATGGCTGTTGAGTAAATGAGACCTAGTGAAATAATAATGGCAGCAACGACAATGCCAAGAGCAATATTGCCTTCTTCAGTGATTTTCTTTTCGAGGGAGTAGGGGGTAATTTTTTCCATCAGGTATAGAGTGATGAAAAACAGAGTGAGTCCAATGATGCCATAGACAAGGCTGGATAAAATATGTGGGAGTGCAAGTTCTTCAAGCATGGCTTATTTACTTATTGATTAAATGCGGCTGATTATCGCATAGATCGTTTGTGTATTTAACCAACCCCAAAAAAAAGCTCTATGCAAGATAGAGCTTTTTGTCAGCGAGTGACTTAGAAATAACGGAGGGAATAATTATTTCCAGAAGTTAGCTTCTTTTGATGCAATTTCACGAACTTCAGAAGCAAGTTCTTGATAGCGTTCGCGATATGGTTTCCCTTCACCAATATAGTAATCTTCAGCATTAAACTTTCCAGCACGTTCATCAGCGGAAAATTTTTTTTGCATCTCAAGCATTTCTTTAATTAATTCAGCTTTTCTGCTCATTATTGAGGTCTCCAATGGCAACCAGTAAGAAAATTAGTGGTTCGTAATATACCGATTGTACATCATAAGTGGTATACCCCTTAAAGGGTAGGATGGACGGCTCATATTATTAAGCATAAATTATTCACCTGCATTAAGCGATTTTATGCCTTTGTGAGGCATAAACAGACCGCATCCTAGTTGTTTCTTCCCACCTAGGCCATATTGTTGTAGTTTTATTGACGGTTCGCTGTCTAAATCTGCAATCATCAAATGTTTTGTGGTTATTTCTTCAGCAGGTGTATGGATTTTGTGGCTTTTGCCACAAATCATTTTTCTAACGTTAACGCCTGTTAGTTGAATAATTTCTTCATACATGCGTTGTAAAAAAGTATTTTCGTCTTCATCTTCAGGGCTGGCTATATAACGGGAAAAAATTACTGAGGCATTGGTAAATGTTTTGATTTTTGCTGTGCCAAAGACAAGCGGGGTGTCTCTGATAGTAATGCTATTGCCTGTGAGTTGCTGTTTTGCCTCTTCAACATACTGTTTGGAGAGGCGTAGTGTCATTTTAGTGCGACGTGATGGCCAAAGTAATTCGTTTTCAGTATCTTCTGGACGTAACCAACCATTGCCTGTTTCAGCCACATGTATTTGATGCATGGCAAATGCAGGATCATTATCAACCCATGGTAGTAGTGGTTTTAGCGCTTGACTAAGTTCCCATGCATGATCAATGGGGAGTTTTTTACATTTGATCGTAAAGCTTAGATCAACGATATTATCAGATACTTCGTAGGGGAGGGTTTTATCCTCATCTTCTTGCCAAAACATTATTTTACCTCGCTGAGGAGAACGTTATTTCTAGTTGTTCATACCAATTACTTGGGCGATCACTATAAACGGGCGGTTCAATATCTAAATTAAAAAATATCTCACCTGTTTGAATGGCTTCATTTGTAATGATTTTTTGTAATTCCTTAAATGTGTGAATGTCATGGCCATGTTTGAGAAGTATTTCACTTAAATTAAGCATAGTGTTTCGTGCCTGATTGGGTAGTTTAGTTAGGGGTAGTGTGTGGGAAATTGCTAGGTTTGCAAAGTGTCACTAGTTTTATTAGTGAATTTGGATAGATGTGTTTTAGGAGGAAGGTTAAAAAAAATGAGGTGAGAAATTATATTCTCACCTCATTGAGTTATGTGTTGATTTAGCCGTTTATCGTACTAGTTTCCTAAAAGTCGCCTTCAGCACCACGTTTCATAATATCCTGAATAACTTTCTTTACACGTAGAGATTCTTTTTGAAGGTCATCAGGTAATGTTTTACCACCATAGATCATCATGTCCATATTCAATGCATAAAGTCTAACTTTGCCATCTTTACCTTCTACCATTGAGATGCGGCAAGGAAGATAAGCAGCATAAGCGTCACTATGGTCAACCATTTTGGCGGCCACTAATGGATCACAGTACTGATATATTTTAAGCAAGCGTTGTTCTTTACCTGTCATTAACTTAATTTGCTCAGATAATGGTAATTCGCCAACGCCCTTAATATTATACTCATTAGCAACTGCGCTCATTGCTTCTTCAGCATCTTTTGGTGAAACACCTTCTGCAAGCGGTACTACCCAAACGGTTGCATCAGCAGAATTACCCGTTTCTTTTATTTTTTCCCACATATCCATGTAAACTTTTTTTGCACCAGGATCAAGCGCATCAAGCGCATTCAGCTCGCCACTGACTTTTGAGTACATATAACCACCACCAAAAATGGCGATAACACCTATAATGGCTAATATATTTTTGATTAAATTCATAATTTTCCCTCAATGATTGTTTGTTAAAGATAATTAATATAAATACTATTTTTGTCAACGTTCTTCCTAGAAGCCCATGTTCATGCTCATTAATTGCTATGCATACTATGCATACTAAAAACTGACAAAAATATGGTTAATCTATAATGTAAGGGGGTACAGAGAACTCGATGACATCAGCGTTAAGGCTTTATTCATATTAGAACTCTTTATTATGTTGATACAGGTGAAAGTACAAAAGCATGTTATTTTGTGCCATTGTTTCAGCCAGATGCAGATACCCCTTAAAGACTAGTCTAAGAATATAGCATAGATTTGCATGGTCTTTCATAGAAGATTTAGTGCATCAATTACTCGCCCCTAAAGGAGTGGGTAGTTGATATATCTTTATTTTGAGGAGGATTTTGTTTTTTTTCTGCTGATACCTCTTCTTCAAAATAATAAATACCAACTCCTACCTTTTTTCGTCCGCTCATTATTACTTCAGGGTTTGAATCTTGCTCGTGTTGAGCTAACCATTTATTAAAATGCTCTAAAAGACATTGGCTGTCTTGATTGACAAGCATGTGAAATTTCTCTAATCCTTTTTCTGGTGTGCTGTCGTAACAAACTTTACGTTGGAAGCGTAACTGATTGTCTTTATTTACCATGTTGTGATCAATTGTTGAGATAAGTAATGCTACATCTGTGCCGAGTATTGTAATTGCTTCATCTTCATCATTAGTGGGGATATAAGCACGACGTTGTAAACAAACATGTTTTTTTTCAATACGCCTGACAATATTTGCACGTTCTAATTCATCTAACATTGCCTTGGTGGGCATATCGCCACTGTAACGATTAACTAATACCTCAAATGATTTTTCTTTGCCATGAATTAATAGTACTTCAGGGTAGCCATCAGGTGTACAAAATTCAGTATCTTCTAGCCAACCACTCACAACACGTGTAGCACGATTATAGGTTGCAGGGATAGATTTGTGGGTAATGGGGGATTTTCGTAGTTGCCCAACATCCTTACGGGTTAAGCCCGTAACGATAGCAATTCTTGAGGTTGTTGCTTTCC
>DRMA01000173.1 GCA_011375245.1 Thiothrix sp.
AAGACGATGATGATTTAAGCCTAATAATCGTTTGGGCTTTATCACTGAAATCTTTTCTGCCTTGAGTAAGGCAATCAATTGATCATAACCTTGAATCGCATCACATTGTTTTGCTTGCACACATGATTTTTCAGTTGCCCGATGTAATTTACACGCCTGAGACAAGTTTTTATACGCTCCCAACTGTGATAACAATAAATATTTATGGATGGGATGCCGAGCAGAAGTATGCTTTCGTGCTGCTTGCAAACGATCAATCGTAAACACAAATGATTGCTGTAAAGACTGAGCCTCCGTCAAGGGTAATTCATGACCCCTTCGCTTTTTTAGCACCGCATACGCTTGATCATTTTCAATAAGCCCTGCTAGAGCGATCAATAATGCTTGATCACGTGAACCGAGTTGTGTTCTAAACGCTTCTGCTTGTTGTTGAATGGTATAGGCCCGCTCATATTTTTGTAAACGCCAGTAGGACATTGCTTTAAGCAGTAACACATTTCCCCATAATTGTGCCTGTTTCAGTTTATTAACTTGTGCGGCTGAAAGACTATCCAAACTGCTAATAACACTGGCATAGCCTGCGCTAATAGAAGCCATTTCTGCCGAAGGTACACTAGCCCCCAATACCTTGAGCGATGGTTTTTCCATAGTGTTTAGACCATTTTCTTTGCTCGCAGTATCGCTAAACGTCTGTTGTGCTTCACTAAAATGATTAATTTCATTACTGCTACAGCCACTAATCCCCATAACAATCAGTAAATAAAGCAGAGTATATTTACTCAATTTGCTCAATTTCATCTTTCCTCTTTCCACACAAATCTAGAAAAAATTATACCAATGCTTTTTCTAACTGCTGCCCAAAATTATCCAGACTCCACGGCTTGCCCGCATTAATATCACGAATTTGCGTATCTATCACCAGACGAATACGCTGTAATCTATCTTCACTGGTCGCTGTGTTCAATGATTTTTCTAACGCCCATGCAAACCCCTCCAAATCCCACGGCTGACCTGCATTAATCGCGGTAATTTGATGTTCCATAACTGTATGCAGTGCTTTAATTTTATCTTGATTAATATCCGTATCTTGTAATGTTCTCAGCGCAATTTTCGTCATACCATACAACATTTCACCACGCACCAAACGCCATGCTGCTTTGCTGCCAGACTCTTGCTGCATAATAGGCGTTACTATCGCATCGTACACTGCGCCAATAATCAGTTGCCCATTGGGTAATTCATCTAAAAATTCAAGCCGTAATGCTGCTGCACGTAAACCTGTTTGCAGCAAATGTTGTGCTGTATCCACATTAAGACGCTGATCACCTTGAGTGTGCATAACATCCAACATTGCTTGTAATGCACTGCCTAAATAGGCGCTTTTATTATTCGCACCATCAATCACCCATGCAGGATTCTTGGCGACTTCGCTCAAAGTGGTCTTCAGCATTGCTGTCATATTTTCACGATGAAAAACCAATTTCCATGTGCCATGCACAGGTTGAGCAGAGAGACGTTGTAATAATTCTTTTGTTGCAATCATTAACGCCTGTTTTTCAGGTCGAATCGTACTATCAGGCCATAGTAATGGCAGGTTTTCGCCTGAATTTTTAATAATTAAGCGTATTGCTTCAGGAAAAATAGTACGACTAATCGTATGATCAAGCTTGCTGAGTTCTGTGGCTGTTTGCCCAATCAATGCTTTAATGCCCTCCTCGCCATCAGTCACTAATTCAGGATATTTGCCAACCACAGCAAGCGATGTTTTAATTAAACGCTCCAGTGAGTTTTTACTAAACACATGTCCCAAATCAATTGTTTCCGTCCCCAGAACAATATCCAATAGGGTACTTGATAAATCGCTAAACAGCGTGGCATCTGCAACACTATCAAGCCCCAGAAAGGTTTCAGGCTCTTCAGCAACCATTCTTCCCGCACTCGTTAATACACTACGAAACACCACCTCACCCCATTCCACAACTCGCTGTCGCTCTGCCCGTGCATTACGACCATGATGTTGCTGTTGAATGGCATTAAACTGCTTATTAATATCTTTCGACAAGGCAGTCGTGGTCGCACTAATAAGCTGCTGCGTTGTTGCATCACCACTAAATACATCAGTATGCTCAGTCACTATATCTAACAACGCTATTGATAAGCGACGTGGAAAAACATCAAGATGATCTTGCCAGTTTTGCTGCGAAAACTGCACATCATCCAAGCCAATAAATAACGCTTGCAAAGCAATCGCCTCACGCGAATCTATAGTGAAGCCTTTGGGATTATGCGCAAAAAAATCAACGCCAATTTCAAGAAACGTGCCGCCCATACGACGAAACACCGAGGTACTGGGTTCATCGTCTTTGCTGTATTGACGAATGGTTAAGAGTGTTTCAAGTGCCTCATCAGAAAGTAATTCAGTTGTTGTTTTATTAATGTTTTTGTTATCGGGATCATCTTTCCAATAATAATAAATCAGTAATTCTTGCTCTGCTTTATCTAATGCAGATTCACCGTCATTTTTAAGTTTAGTCATAATATCAAGCAAGTGAGAAAGCCCCGCTTGTTTGATCGTAACAAAGGTTTCATCTTCTTGAAAATAATCAAAAACATCCTGATTATTGTCACTATGATCAAAATTGAGTAAAGGCAGTGTAATGGCTTTAGAACGCGCTGAATCAACGTAATGTTGTTTTACTGCACCACCTAGTTTAAGTGCACTTTGGATGGCGAATAAGACCATAGATGGTGTCATTTTTGTCTCCCTTAACCCTGTGATGTCGTGTGATAATCAAGCCTAACTATTACAGATCTTTGAATCAAAATAACGGAAAAACATCATTTTTTTTAATGACAAAATAGTAATATATTAATGAGTTTACTATAAAAATAAAAAATTCTACAAATAATTTAATACCTTGGCAAACTATTAACCGTCATATCTCCTATTTTCTGCACAGTATTTACATAAAATTTTTTTATAATTAGAATTATAAATACTATAAAGGCGCAGAAACATGAAAAACAAGCAAGGGCTTATTTATCTGATGCTTTTTATTTGGGGAATTTGTTCCGCTCAGCTTGGACTACTCTTGCTCGGTCTATCAGCAGATTTTATTGAAAGCATGGCGGAAACAGGATGAATTGCAGATTTAAAAGAAATACATTCAATCAATACACAAAGCCAATACTCTTAAAATGACCTTTATCTTTAAACTCAACCTCACGCAACAAACCCATCATTAAAGTATCAGCATTCAAGGATTTTTTGGAATAACGATTCTGCCGTACAACCGTTGCAAAATCCCCTGGCGTTAATCCACGTAGTGCTGTTATCTTTTTTTGCCACACGACCATATCATCAACTTCACTATGGTAATCAATTAACACTTGCTTAAATAATTCCCAGCCCTGCTCTGGCTTTAAATAATCAAATTTTATTTTAAGATCAAACCGACGCAATGATGCTTGATCAAGGTTATCCATCAAGTTGGTTGAACAAATAAAAATTCCTTCAAACCGCTCCATTTGTGTCAGTAATTCATTTACTTGGGTCACTTCCCATGACTGTCTTGCACGGGTGCGATCTTGTAAAAAGCTATCGGCTTCATCCAATAGCAATAAGCCTTCTTCATCCATCGCTTGCTCAAACATATTCTTAATTTCTCGCTCGGTCATCCCCACATAGGGGGCTAACAAATCAGAGGCACGTTTGAGTACTAAGGGCTTATCTAAGACTTCAGCTAAATGGCGAGCAAATTCACTTTTACCTGTACCTGAAGGACCATAGAGACAAAAGCATCCTTGACCATATTCTTGTATGCCTTCTTGTAATGACAATAAATCATAATCAGCATTCAAGATATCGGGGCGGTATGAAATAGGTGAATTTGCATTTTGCAATAAGTTTTTATCATAGCCCATTGCATGTAATGTGTTACTAATCACTCGTTCTAAGCTCTCTTCAATCCCTTTTTGTTCACTTAACTCAAGCTGATTGACTACCTTTGCTGCACGGGCAATTAAACCAGGGGCAAGATCTTCATTACTTGAAATCTTTTTAATCCAACGCTCACTAACATCAAGCTCTGTTGTATGTTGGGTAATAATTTTTATGCGTGTTTGTCTGGGTGGCGTTTTCAATTCCATCACATAATCGAAACGACGCAATATCGCTTCATCAATATGACTGATCACATTCGACACCCAAATCGACGTAATCTGGTTTTCTTCCAAGAGCATATTAAACCAGCCTTTTTTAGCATCGGTACTGGTACGAATACCATAACGCTCCATACTACCATCACGAATAAACACATCTTCAATTTCATCGAATAAGATAATGGTATCGTCTTTACGCTTTAAAACTTGCTGACATAGTTGATACGAATCCACTCGCCCTTGGTATAAAATCGCATCATTATCGCCATCCGTAGTCGTCACTTCATACAGTGAATAACCTAAATCAGCGGCTAAAGTACGTACTAACTCACTTTTACCCGTGCCTGATGAACCATAAATAAGGACGTTGCTCCCCTGTAGTTTTTTGCTACAAGACGCTTTAACATAGTCACGTACAATGGCATAGTCTTTACTAATATGCGCAAAATCAGCCACACTCAGACTGGCTTTTTTTCCAGGCATAAAGAAGCGCTTTAGCGATTCCATAATATCAACGTCTTGCTCATCCAATAACACATCAGAAATTTCATCTAATACGCTAAGCTGATATTGCAAATTGGTATGATCATCGCGCGATAAACGTAATAATCCCGTTTTATTTAACAGGCTATCGGTCGATAAGGCTTGTCTCACATCAACAGATGGTAAGTCAAGAATACTTCCTAATACTCCCACAACACTGTGCGCTGAAATATCACCCAATACATCACAAATACCTTCTAAATCACGCACACTATGTAACAGTACACCAAAGGCTAATAGCCGTTGTTCTACTGGATTAAGATCAATTAATTTACTGAGTTTTTCAATATTGTTAAATAAGACCCCTTCTAAAAGAACCTCTTTCTCCTTATAGGCATCATTTTGTTTTTTTAGTATTTTTAGAAATTTTTTCTTACTCAGTTCATTATCTTCATCATACTTATCAAGTAATTTCTCCAAACCAACGGCCGTTAATGCACGCTCACTACCATACATACCAAAGGAAATATCCATTAGCGTATAGCCTTTTAAATCGATGAGAATGCGTAGTGACCACAGGATAATAATATCCTTATATTCATCTACAGGAGATGTGTAATCGGTTGCCATAAGGGTGTGCTTTGCTGTAATTAGACTGGGAAGGGACTATAGGCTATTTGGCACTTTTTTTCACGTAATAAATCGTTGTTGTTGTAGGAGTGAGACGTTATGTAAAATGACCGATCATAGGAGCAATCCCTTGTGGTTACCCAGTCTTCTTCAGAGAGTGCAACCACAAGGGATTGCCCCTACAATAGAGATCTAATATTAATTATCAGCTATTTATCGCGGCAACGCTGTCTGCCCCATAAGATATTCATCAACCGCACGCGCACATTGTCTACCTTCACGAATAGCCCAAACTACTAATGATTGTCCACGACGCATATCCCCTGCCGAAAAGACATTATCGATTGAGGTATAATAGGCTTTATCACCTTCGGTAGAGCCTTTTACATTGCCACGATCATCCAGTGCAATATCAAGCTCTTCTAACATCCCTTCATGCACAGGATGTAAAAAGCCCATTGCCAACGTAACAATATCTGCGGCTAATTCAAATTCTGAACCTGCCACTTCGCTCATTTGCCAACGACCTGTTTCGTCCTGTTGCCATTCAACCTTGATGCACTTAATCGCTTTAATATGCCCCTTACCATCATCAACAAATGATTTTGTTGCTACAGAAAAAAGTCGTTCGCAACCTTCTTCTTGTGAAGTTGAAGTACGCATTTTATTAGGCCACTCTGGCCATGTCAGCCCTTTATCTTCTTTTTCAGGGGGACGAGGCATGATTTCAATTTGAGTCACCGAAGCTGCGCCATGACGGGTTGATGTACCAATACAATCCGAGCCTGTATCACCACCACCAATCACTACCACATGCTTGTTTTTAGCAGAAATACGCTGTTCTTCACCATGTATACCTTGTACCCATTTGGTATTCGCTTTGAGGTAATCCATCGCAAAATAAACGCCCTTTAAGTTACGTCCAGCAATCGGTAAATCGCGTGGTTTTTCTGCCCCACCCGTTAGTAGTACAGCATCATACTCAAAGAGCAATGTAGTCGCTGGAATATCATTACCAATATGGGTATTGGTTTTAAAGGTTACACCTTCAGCTTGCATTTGTTCCATACGACGATCAAGTAGCTTTTTATCGA
>DRMA01000174.1 GCA_011375245.1 Thiothrix sp.
AAGAATTACTGCAAGTGTTGCAAACATCATTCCTATCTTTCCGTTTTCTCTCCTTCCGTTCTTGACGCTGTATATCATCATAAGCATAACGACAAGCCTCAAAACGATGACGAATATCACCATAGCCTTGTATAATACCCTGATCAGCGATTATTGTTTTTATCGCAGCAGAACAAGAATCCCCCTGATGCAAATAAGCATGAGCGCATTGAAAGCCTTTATACGGTGAAATATAACGCTGATAAATAGAAATCAGCCCAATGAAAAATTTGTTCATAACCCAGTAGCCCTTGTTGTTATTTCTTCTCGTACTATCATTATTCTATAACATCACGAAATAACAAAACTTTTTATAGCTAAAAACCATGAGTGAACCTAGTAATCCACTTCTTGAATCCGTGACCAGCCTCAAAGGCATTGGCACACAAATGGCTGAACGCCTCGCCAAACTTGGTATTACAACCGTTCAAGATTTGTTATTTCACTTACCTTCACGCTATCAAGATCGTACACGAATTTATCCTATTGCTTATGCAACGATTGGCACAGAAGTTTTAATCGAAGGTACGGTGGTCTTTACCGATATTATTTTCCGTAAACGACGGATGATGTTGTGTCATATTGAAGATGATACCGCGCGTATTCTGTTGCGCTTTTTCTATTTCTCTTCTGCACAACAAACGAAACTCTCATCAGGTACAAAAATACGCTGTTTTGGTGAAATTCGCCAAGGCTATCAACAGCGGGAAATGATTCATCCTGAATACAAAATTCTTGACGAACAAGCCGTCGAAATGGAAAATACCCTAACGCCAAGTTATCCTGCTACAGAAGGCGTACAACAACGCACGCTACGACGTTTAACCCAAGAAGCACTGCTTTTCACACCTGATTTAGAAGACTTAATTCCTGAGAATATCCGACAGCATTATCAACTGCCTAGCCTACAAAGTGCCTTGCAAACGATTCATAATCCGCCCCCTGAAACCGTTGTAGCAGACTTACTCAGTGGTCAACATCCTGCACAAAAACGCTTAATTTTTGAAGAAATGATGGCGCATCATTTAAGCTTATCGCAACTCAAATTACAGACAAAACAACTCCCTAGTCTAGCAATAAATAAGAGCGATACGCTCTATCAAAAACTACTCGCACAACTGCCTTTTACACTCACAGGCGCACAAACACGCGTTATACAAGAATTGTTTGAGGACATGCAACAGCCCTCCCCCATGCATCGTTTAGTACAAGGGGATGTAGGGTCAGGTAAAACCTTAGTCGCCGCTGCTGCCGCTTTATTTGCTATTGAAAGCGACCTGCAAGTTGGTCTTATCGCTCCCACTGAAATTTTAGCCGAACAACACTATCAAAACTTTCGTGACTGGTTAGAACCACTTAACCTTGAGGTGACATGGGTTCCTGGTAAAAAACATGCTAAACAGCACCGTAGTAGTTTAGAAGACCTTGCTCTTGGTATTACTGATATTGCCATTGGTACACATGCTTTATTTCAAAAAGATGTACAGTTTAACCAGCTTGGTTTAATTATTGTTGATGAACAACACCGCTTTGGCGTTGATCAACGTCTTGCGTTACGTGAAAAAGGCAAGCAAGGTGAGCATTACCCTCATCAACTGATTATGACGGCAACCCCTATTCCGCGCACGCTGGCGATGACAACTTGTGCCGATCTTGATTATTCCGTCATTGATGAGTTACCCCCTGGACGACAAGTGATTAAAACGGTTGCCATTGCCAATACCCGCCGTGATGAAATTATTACACGCATTCAAGCCATTTGTGATCAAGGACGACAAGTCTATTGGGTATGTACCCTCATCGAAGAATCAGAAGCCTTACAATGCCAAGCGGCTGAGCAAGCCTGTGAACTACTACAAGAAAATCTGCCCACTGTTAGTATTGACCTTGTACATGGGCGAATGAATGGCAATCAAAAAGATGCCGTTATGCAAATGTTTAAAAAAGGCAAAACACAGTTACTCGTTGCAACAACTGTTATTGAAGTGGGGGTTGATGTGCCTAATGCATCGTTAATGATCATTGAAAATGCCGAGCGTTTAGGACTATCACAATTACACCAATTACGCGGACGTGTTGGTCGTGGTAAAGATGCGAGTAGTTGCGTATTACTCTATCAACCACCTTTATCAGAGACAGCTTATCGACGTATTAATGCACTACGCGAAACAGGTGATGGCTTTGAAATTGCACGTATTGACCTCGATATTCGCGGTCCAGGCGAGGTATTTGGCACACGACAAACAGGGGAATTACGCTTTCGTATTGCTGACCTGATGCGTGACCAACACCTGTTACCACAGGTGCAACAAGCATCATTAGCGTTACAACAGCAAGACCCTAACGCTGTCGAAAAGCTAATTCAACGTTGGATACATCGAGCAGATGATTATGTGAATGTATAAGTAATATTTATAGAATATGTCTTTTATTCGGTATCTATCTGTTTGAAACCTACTAGAAATCGCACTGAAACCGAACGTTGTTTGAACGTAGCGAGTTTAGTGAGATTGAAGGGCGAATCCTAGTAGGCTGAATAGTTAACTGAAATACGAAAGATGCTTTTATTGCATAAAATCTCTTATTAATGACAATACTTTTTCAGGGGCTTCTTCTTGTGTCATATGTCCAACATTAGGTAATATTTCCAAGCGACTATTCGGTAAATCCTTCTGTAAGCGATGACCATATCGACGCGGTATAATACGGTCTTTATCTCCCCAAATAAGTAAAGTAGGTTGCTTAATCGTCGAATATCGCCGTGAAATTTCATCAATATCATCAGGAATAAGCTGTCTAGCCGTATGTAAGAACACATAACGCGAACCT
Organism: Thiothrix sp.; assembly: GCA_011375245.1. Classification (GTDB taxonomy): domain Bacteria; phylum Pseudomonadota; class Gammaproteobacteria; order Thiotrichales; family Thiotrichaceae; genus HyVt-477. The sequence goes on from DRMA01000174.1 coordinate 2,869, forward strand.
TGCCGCGAAAAATTTTTCGCTGATTCTGCAACACCCGTAGCAGGAATCTTTTTATTATCAT
>DRMA01000175.1 GCA_011375245.1 Thiothrix sp.
CCGCTAACCCGCCTCTAAAGAAGGCGGGACTGCGCTCTACAAGGGTGGGATTTATAGATATGTTATTTGTTCAATTAACAATCTAGCCTGATAGGCTTCAAACGGTAAACTATTTTTGACAATAATGAAAAATACCGCGCTTATGGTTATTTTTCACCCTCAAAATCGGCAAAGGCAGCAGCTAACTGACGTGAGTATTCATTAACCACCATATCTTCTAATGAACCATCAACACCACGTGTTCCTACTCCACTCGCTGCATCAAAGGCAACTTGCAATTTAGAGTCATATTGGTTTTTCTTAAACTGCGAACCATTATAACGTCGGGCAAAGCCAGCCCAGTCTTTATTTTTCAAGTACTTAAAAATATTTTCATGATGTAAAAAGGCAAAGAAAGCATCCAGTTGTCGCTCTTCACTTTCTGACATACTGCTCACAAAGTCGGTTACCTGATCAAAACCACTGACCCCCGCATTAAAGCCCATAATCTGGAACATGCCCCACGAGGCAGACTTTAATGCCGCCTCTTCATTAATCGCTTTAGCACGCGCTAAACGATCATATTCACCAATAGCCTGCCCCGTGTAATGCGATTTTGTCCATTTTTGATAAATAATATCTTCGTTAGCAGCTTGTAAGCCCACGGGATTAATGCCAACTTCCTTGAGCTGCTGCCAAAAAATATGCCCCTCAAAAAGAATTTTAGGATCACCATTGGAATAAAAACCAGCACCACCTGATTCTACTTTAACCACTGCCTTAATAGCTGCGGGTTCGATCCCCTCTTCTTTGGCTTTTTGGGCAATATAATCATCGGTTAAAAATAAATTCGCAATTTTAGTAGAGACTTTTGCACCTTCAATAAATAAAGCATCCCATGTTGACTCATCGACTTTCGCATTCACTGTAAGCGCTTGTTGCTGCTGCACAGCTTTTATTTTATTTTCTGTTGCAGTATCAAAACGACCACTAACCTGTGTATTATCATCGAGAATATGTAATAACGCTTGCAACCAACTCACAGTAGCTATATCACTGGAATTACTGTCCACATCAACAAAGGGCGATTTTTCCGTACCAAACGCTTGGCAACCTCTCGTATCCAAGGAAGTCGCTTTATCACAAAGCCCATTCATAAACTGCTCAAAGGCTTTATACAATACCATCCATGTGCCTTTGCCAACCACACCATCAGCAGACAACTGATGCTGCTGTTGAAAATGCTTAATCGCTTTTTTAGAATTATTCCCTAACACGCCATCAACAGCAATGGGCTGCCCTAAAAGATGAAGTAATGCCTGTAATTGTTTAACTTCGATTTTACGATTTTTTTTTACTGTTTTTCTTGTTGCATACATACCGTTATCCCCTTTTTAGATCAAATATTACACATATCGTTATAGTTCAATTGCTTAAACTCGTCAACTAAAATGAGGGTGAAAAATTATCTTAGTTATTGTTTTTCTGGCAAAATTAGCTATCGTGGATCATATTTCAATCTATCCGCAAACACCCAACCAATCTTTGAATTCCATGAAATTTTTTGCCAATAACGACTACCGTACTTTATTTTCCTTGAACTACTCTTAATACCTTTTCCATTCGCAGGAATATCAGTCACTTTCTCTGAATGAACAGTTGGATTAACATACACAGGAGTCATCTTACCATTAGAATTTGTTATCGTGTAAACCACCATCTTTATTTTTGAAGCAAAAGCACTATTTAGACTTAAAAATATCACCAACAAAATCCCCATCTGAACATTACGACCCTTCATACACCTAGACCTCATTTATATTTAAATCATCATAAAAATATAAATTCAAAAACCATTATTAAACAATCATTTACCATAAAAAGCTAATGTCAAGAAAATACCAAATATTTCTCTATATCAAGGGCAAACCCTGATATATGTCATATTTAACATTCAACAATAAACCAGTCAAATATAATTCTCATTGAGGATAAAAAGATCATTCAATTTTAGAATGCCTCATCAAATAGCTTTATTACTAGTCGTTCAGATTCCGTAACAGGTTCAAGGAAAAAATATGTATTAATTTTTTAAAGCCATATCTAATGCTTCAACCCCCTCCTCCAGCGTAAAATACGACATATGATCGCTCACTATATCAACCACATCCAATGCAGGAGTCCGTGCTTCATCAATGTGTTTCATACTAGTTGCATTAACGGCTACATCATTCTGTTTGGCAAACAAAGAATCTGATAAAAAATCATAAGCCGCTAACTTGCTACGTTGCATTGCAACCGTCATCACTTTCTTAAACATTCCATCCTCTTCATTCACATTCACCATGAGCTTTTGTGTTGCGCCTGCTACGAGGTAATAAGGTATCTCAGGATCAGGTGACTGATAAAGTTGCTGCAAGAAGTCAGAGTTTTCGCCCATTTGGTCTAAGGTATCATCCATCGAATTAATCAGCTTCATCATACCTGCAACTGCAACACCGCCCACAGGTATAGTCGTTAGTCCATTTAAAATTAATGTCAAACTGCCATAAGCCCACTTGCTAACCACCGCAATACCTTTATCTTTAACACCAGCCCATGGTGAACCATTATTAGGTGTACCTAACATGACCAGCTTATCTACTAACTTATTGCCTCCTTCACGCTCAATCATCCAACGCGACACTAATCCCCCCATTGAATGCGCCACAATATGCACGTGTTTGCCATGCCCTTCTGCCAGCCCAACCGCTTCCAATTTTGCTTTAAATAAACGCGCCGTTTCCTCAATAGGGGTACTGAGATTCTCATAATCAAAACAGAGTACAACATCATAGTGATCACGAATAAACGACTCATCCGCCATTGGGAAATTAACCACACCTGCCATTGATTCGGTATCGCCAATAATGCCATGAATAAAAACAACAATCTTCTTAGCTGCTGCAACCTGTGCCTTTATCTCTTCATTATCAGCATTATAATCCATCACCTTTTGTGGATGATCCGCAGCAAAAACAGGCATCGCTAAACGCACGCTGTCTTTTTTCAACCGAAGTTTGCTATAGAGTACTTTTTGGAAATATAACTTCAGCGAACCACCCAAACTTTTAGCAGTAACCGTACCATCTGTGCTATTTGTGCTATCAGCACTATCAATAACGGTTGTTTCAGCATCAGGAAGCGTCTCAATCAATATACGGGTTTTATTGCCTTGTGCGACGGCATGACCCAATGGGTAATAAAACTCACCATCAAAGGCAAATGGCAAAACTTGCTCTCCCTCTGCAAGCGGCTTATCAATCGACAGTACCAACGGATTCTGCGCGGTTACTTTCTCACTATCTGTGATTCCATCCAATTTAATCACACTAAGGTTTGCATCCGCACTGCGTGTAGCAGCCAACGAGTAAGCAGGGGTCAATGGGCTATTTTGCAAGGCAACAGGCGTTGCCATTCTGCCCATGCCGATAGCCTCTAACCCTCTATTTGCCTCTATTTGTGATTCCAAACGAATTGCAGCCGTCATTGCATGAGGTTCTATTTCAACCCCCAACCCTAAAGACGCTGCTTTATTATTAGGAATCATCACCTGTTCTAAAGGTCGTATAGTGGTCATGGTAAACGACTTGGTTGTCCAATTCGCCAGCGTTGTTTGCTTAGCTCGAATGCCACGAGTATTGGTATACTGCATCGCGTCATCCAACATACTGCTCAATGCATTACCACCACGAGTAACCGATTTCGTTGTCGTTGTCGTTGTCGTTTTCGCCTGCGGATCAAGTGTTACATCATAGACCTCTAAGCCTTTTTGCTCTAATAAGCTGGGGCTAAATTCTGTTTCACTAACAATAAGTTTTAAAATATCCGTTGCTTCAGAAATACCTTGTGCATAAACAACATCATCAACAAAACCTTGAACAACCTTCCCGTCAAATAATTTAACCCGTGGTTTTGCATGCTGGATATTGGGAGAACCATTATCAACATCAAGTGTTTGATCAGCCTTCAGCCAAACACCATTACCATTGTTCGTTGCTAATTGAATACTGCCATCTAAAGGGGTGAAATATAACAAAGCACAATACAAGGGTTTAGGATGATCCATTTCAGGATTAAGCCGTAATTCAAGCGTGTATTCAGGTTCTTCCCATTTACTACTACCATGGGATGGGTGATAACGAAACTCCATATCCTCATCAATAAATTCCTCACCTATATGCGTAACCACAAGCTGCACCGCATCATCAGCTATCGTGCTGCTATTAAAACTGGTCAATTCAAGCTTATGCTGCCATTTCGCCATATGTTCTAGTTGGCGTAATACTTTTTTTGCATTGTGTTCGTTATATCCGCCTTCAACGGGCATAAATAAAGGTTTGTCATCTATCACCAATGAGATGGTATAACGATTATCAGCAGCAATTAAACGGTAACTTGCTTGTACAGTCTCTTCCTTTAGTAAGCGCGATGCATCACCATTTTTCTCAATACTATCGAGTACTTTTCTAGCAATAGCAACCCCTTGTGTATCTCCTTCTATTTTAATCGCTAATTTAGGTTTCACTTGATTAACAATCGTTGCCTGATATGCATCAGCTACCTTTAAAGCATCATCCGTCAATGTTAAAACACTGCTTTCAGCAGTAACACTTGTAATCACGGCACTGTCTAAAGCGGTCTCTTCACCATCTTTATAAATCGCTAACTGATCACCAACACTCATGCCTTGAATCTCACCTGCATTCAACAGCCATTGATTATTTCTTGCAACAACACTCAATGTTACTGCTTGAATTTCTTCGCCCAAAAATAAGCGATTCACATCTGCGTCTTCAATCCCTTCAACTTGTGGATGTTGTTTTTGCACCAAGCCTTGCACTTGCTGATTAATGCGCGAAACAATATTACGATAACTTAATGAACTCGCCGAAGACTCTAAGGTTTTACATAAAAAATGCGTAAACACGCCATGTTGCTTACCTTCAATCGTCAATTCTTTAGAGAGTTCACTATCCTGACAGCCCGATAAAAAGATATGCGCACCTTCGGGTAACTTCTGCATATCACTCGCCCAACCTTCTTGTTCAGCCTGCTCAAAAAACACATAGTTTTGCAAGGCACGACTTTGTACATCAGGTTTCGTCAAACGCACAGCTTGTGGTAAAACAGTTTCTGTACCACGAGTAGCCCCTCCTGAATGACAACAATCAAAAATAACCACAATATGTGGCTTCTTTTTTGCTAATTGAGCAATCAGAAAACGTAACTCTTTATCGGCTAAGTCCCCTGCTCCTGTACGGCTATCATGACAAACAATCGTTTCATTTTGTCGATCAGGCTCCATATCCCAGAAAACCTCAGGCGCACGTTCTTGCGACCCATGCCCTGAATAATAGACCACAACCGTATCACCCTCACCTGCTTGCGCTAAGTGTGTTTTAAAACCTGCAATAATATTCGCTTTAGTCGCATTACTACTGAGGAGCAACTTAATATTTTTTGTAGTTGTATTAAAACGGCTTTTCAGCACATTCGAGAAACGTTCTACATCATTATGACAACCGCTTAAATCAGGTACATTACCTGCATAATCATTAATGCCGATAAGTAATGCGTAAATAGCCATATCATAAGCCCTTTAAAACTGAATTTTTAAGTATTATTCCCATAATCAGAGAGCAGACTCTCAGCAAAACGCTGAAGCATAGGAATAAGATTTATCAACAGTATAAAGTATAGTGCAAATTTCTTATCAATATGCACTATCTCCAGACTCAAATACTTTACACGATGAATAAGGTGAAACACCTCTTATTTCAACCATCGCTTCATCGCCTTTTAACGATAATGTTGTCTCGCCATTGCTATAACGACTGCCTGATGCCGAATCAATTTCTCGTAAAACAATACTTTCTTTCAACATAAGATAACGTACTTGCCCTACTTCAAAAACCACCTCAAACGCTATTTTGCCATCGCATTTATAGGTTGCCCGTGAAACGGCTACCGCAGAATCAGGATCAGCATTAGTGGCAACACTAACGTCTGAAGACGATGCTCTGCCATCAAGACAAGGTAGCGTCGCTGCTTTATCAGCCATTGCCC
>DRMA01000176.1 GCA_011375245.1 Thiothrix sp.
GGGGCTGGGAGCTGATTGACGTGCTCGAAAGCAGATAGAAGGAGTACTATGTTGGGTTTTGTTCGCTCAACGGCTTACGGCTGTGTAATTTACTCAAAGGCATAATAAGGCATAACAATGAAGAAAATCCCCTATGGTATTAGTGACTTTAAAAGAATTCAGATAGAAAACTATTACTTCATTGATAAAACACACTATATTGAAAAACTGGAAACACTTGGTTCATCGTATCTTATGTTTTTGCGCCCACGTCGTTTTGGAAAATCGCTGTGGCTTGCCATCTTAGAAGCCTATTACGATGTGTATTTTAAGCCCGAATTTGAGGCAATTTTTAAGGATACTTATATCTTTAATCATGCCACTGTAGAAGCGAATAGTTACCTCATTTTGAGTTTTGATTTCAGTGCCATTGATACTGAGGATATTGAGGAGAGTTTTCGCTACGATATACAGCTCACCCTAAAGAGTTTTGTTACTAAATATGCACTTGCGATAATCTTTGATAGTGATAATCCGATTTCAATGTTTAAAGCCGTATTTGACCACATCAAAACACGGTCTCTTAAGCTTTATATATTGATTGATGAATACGATAATTTTGCTAATAAACTGCTGCTTAATAATACAGACGATTATGTTAACATTGTGTCCAAAAAAACGGCGTTATTTAAGCAATTTTTCACCACCTTAAAAGCAGGTACAACAGGTAATAATGCACCGATTAAGCGCATGTTTATTACAGGTGTCACACCGATGACGATGTATGATGTCACCAGTGGTTTTAATATAGGGGATAATCTGTCGTTAAATGGGGAATTTCATCATTTAGTGGGTGTGAGTGATAGCGAATTGAATCAAATCCTCGATGATTATGATCTAAGTGATACCATCAATCGATCATTGCTAAAAGATTGGTATAACCATTATATCTTCAATGAAGATGCTACGGATGCTCTCTACAATACGGATATGATTTTATACTTCATCCAGAAATTTTTGACGAATCATAAACCCCCGCGTGAAATGATTGATATTAACGTTCGCAGTGATTATTCCACCTTGAGAAATATTATTTATACCAATAAAAAGCTCAATGGTAATTTTTCAGTTTTGCAAACGCTGATTGGTGGGGAAAGTGTGGCGATTGCCAATTTAGTACAAGATTTTAGTGCCTTAAATTTAGCACAAGAACATAATTTTAAATCCTTATTGTTTTATTTAGGCTTAATTAGCATTAAAAGTCGGGATTTTGATTTGAATTTATATATTCCCAATGAGACGGTTAAGCGCATTGATATTGCGTTTCTCAAAGACAGTTTAGAAATGGAACAGCTCTTTAGCATTGATCTCAGCACCTTAGAACGGAAGTTTAAAGCCTTTGCCTTACAGGGTGAAATCACTTTGTTTAAATACTTAGCAAAACAAATCAAAGAAAATACGGGTATTCGTGATTATATCTATAATGAACAAACCGTAAAGTCGATGTATTTAGCGTATCTATCTTTAACGCCTTATTATGTGATTAAAAGTGAAGAAGAACTGAATAAAGGCTTTGCGGATATTTTTCTGAAACCCTTTAACCCTTATGTAGAATATGTGGGATTAGTCGAGTTTAAATATCTCAAACGTGGCAAAAAGAAACCGAGTAAAATACAGATAAAGCAGGTACTTAAAGAGGCTGAAGCACAGCTAGACAATTATCAACATGATGAATTAGTCACATACTACACGGATCAAGGATTAAAACTGCAAAAAGTCGTCTTGGTGTTTTGGGGCTGGGAATTGATTGATATTTTTACAAGCGGATAATAATAAGGAATAAGCAAGAAAACGTGGTTCTCCAGTTGTGGGTATAGACTAGACTTTCCCACGCTATCTATACCCATAGCTTTTCTCTGCATAAGACAAGCCAATCTCATAATTCGATTACAACGATAAACTTATTACTACATCCCCCTGCTGATTCAACAACCAAACTGATTTCAACTCGCCATCGCGCTTAATTAGCCAACTTTTAGTAATCACCTTGCGCGCAAGCGTCATTGTCATCGATGCTTTTTGTAACAGAATCTGCTCGGCAGTTATTTCAAAATCACTTGCCTGAAGAGCCACTTGTGTTTGCCCTGCTTTTGCTGCGCCAATTAAACAGGTTAAGGACTGTGCTGCGTCTAATGCTTGAAGCGTGGCAATACCTGCATCACCATCGCCTTGAATCGCCCAATCAACGACTTCTTGTGATTCTTCCGCAGGTGCTGTTAAAGCAAGGAAGATTTCCTCAACTGATAAACCATAGCCATCTGCCATTTGTTCAATCTGTTCACCGTTACTGTCACGCAATATTTCTTTAATGGCTGCTTTCCAGCCATCCAAGCCTAACGATAAAGAACGACCTTTCTTCTCACCTTCTTTTAAGCCGCCCGTAATGCCTTCATATTTATTCGCATAACCGCGTGGAGTCACCATTAAGCCTTCTTTGATAAAGGTACTGCTATTACCAATCAGCACTGTGGTGAGCATTCCAATATCACAATCTGCCATGTTTTCTAATGTGACCATCTGAATTTTTTCTAAGTCACGATAAGCTGACTTAACAATTGCCACAGGCGTATTAGGCGAACGATACTTAAGGAAAATACGTTGTGCTTCAACAATTTGCTGCCGACGGCGACCACTTTTAGGGTTATACAAGGCAATGACAAAATCTGAACTCGCAACTGCATCTAGACGACGGGCAATGGTTGGCCACGGGGTTAATAAGTCAGAAAGTGAAATAGAGCAAAAATCATGCGTCAACGGTGAGCCAACCCGCGAGGCACAGGCTGACAGTGCAGTAGTGCCAGGAACAACTTCCACTTCAATAGCATCGCCTGGTTTCCAACCTGCTTGAAACAATATTTCATAACTCGGCCCTGCCATGCCATAGACACCAATATCACCCGATGAAATAAGCGCAACCACTTTGCCTTTTTTCGCATGTTCATAGGCTTGTACCGCACGATCCGTTTCTTCGGTCATGCCTTTGCGAATTACTTCTTTGCCATCAAGCAAATCACGCACAAGTTTAATATAGGTCGAATAGCCAATCACTACATCCGCTTCTGCAATGGCTTCACGCGCGCGAAACGTCATATGTTCACCCGCACCAGGGCCAAAACCGACGAGAAGAATTTTACCATTACTCATTATTTGTTCCTTATTTGTTATTTATTTTGTTTGAGAGAAAAGAGTAAATAACCGCGTATTTTCGAGCCTTAGGCGGGAGTACGCAGGTTATTTAATACGTGTTCCCATTCCCTATTTACGGTTATTTTTCACAATCGAAATTGTGGCATTTTTACCGTCTTCACCACGGTATTTTAGTTTTTCTACTAACAAATCAGACATCGTTGTGTGTGCTGCCAAAATAGCCGCTGCCTCGGACACCGCAGGTGTACCAACATACTTGCGCACGACTTCGGATGGATTCGGTACTTTTACCTGTGCTAACTGCCGTGCAGGATAATGAATGACCTTTTTACCCAAGCGACGCACCAAAGTATTAATACCTTCTTCATCGGCTTTTTTATCAATCGTCGCAAAGCACTGTATATGCTTATACTGATGACCGATCAGTTTTAATGCTTTCAATAAAGCCGCATCAAGTGTTTCAACAGGCGTGCCACGATCACAGCCAATACCAATAACAATTTTCATCACTGTTGCTCCTGAATAGGACGATAAACAATCAGGCGATCAGTCAAATCTAACCAAACAGACTCGGCTATTTTTTGATGCGTCACCCATAACACACCTGCAAATTTATCCAAATTCACCTCTGCAAAATGGTCAAACAAATGAATGTTTTTCGGTATCGGTGTGGGCTTCGTCCACCAGCTTCTATCGCCCACTTCTTGCACCATGGCAATCGGCTCTTCATTGACCATCATCGCCGCAACACGGGTTAAGCTTTTATCACGGGCTTCGGTTTTCCAGCCGAGTTCACGACCAAGAATATCCACCGCAACCGTATTACCTACATCTGCAGCGGTTGTTACCACAGGGGTTGCACCTAAAATTTCGGCCAGTTGAATGGCAAATTCATTCGCTCCACCGATATGTCCCGAGAGGACAGGAATGACAAATTGTGCGGCATTATCAACGACAATGACTCCTGGATCGGTTTCTTTTGACTTAAGATGTGGCGCAATCAGTCGTACCACACCGCCCAGTGCCACTAAAAAAACTAATTGATCATAGCCTGTAAATAACGGCTCAATATGATCTTTTGCAGGTAAGCCAATCGCAGTGACTTTATTCGGTACATCGGTGACTTGCTCAAAAAATTTCTGTGTGACAAAAATATCTGCTTGCGGTAGCGCTAGACCAATTTTTGCGGCCTTAACCGCACCACTTTTGGTAATCGCAATAAGGGCTATTTTAGGGGGGTGTTGTTCTGTCATAGGTTAGGCACTCACTTTTTTACGACATCCACGCATGATTTCTAAACGCTCACGGTGGGGATTATGAATAATAATCAACGATAAATAATTGACGGTTTGACCTTTTAACGTACGAATATCCTCAACCACTTTTTCGACATCCGTTCCTGCTTTTTCAATAAAACGACACTGCGATACAATGTCATGCTTTTCAGCTAAGTCGATAATGTCATCCAATAAGGGCTTCACCTTGAGTAATACCAAGGTATCAAAATCCGTCATTAGCTTTTCAATCCATCTCACCCCATAGCCTGCGGGAACAACGCACATCGTGTCATCGACCTCCACTAATGGTTGACCTGCATTAGCAGCGGCGGCATTAAATGAGCTAACGCCAGCAATGGTTTCTATGTCTATTTGAGGGGCTTTTGCTGTAATCGTACGGGCAAGATGACCAAATGTAGAATAGGTTGAGGCATCGCCTTCTACCAAAAACACCACATCTTGACCTGCGGTTAAAAATTCTAATACCGTAGTCGCTGCGCGATCCCAATAGCCCGCCAACTTGATAGGATCATGGGTCATGGGGAAAATCAGTGGTGAATTTTCCGCAGGCAATGCAAATCCTGCATTAAGGGCAATTTGTAAAGCATAGCTTTCTGCCCCTTTACGACGAATTGGGTAACTCCAATGTGCGCCGCTTTGTAAGGCTTGACTGGCTTTAAGCGTAATCAGACCAGGATCACCAGGCCCTAACGATGCGCCGATTAAACGCCCCAATTGAGTATCCTGCATAAATATTACTCCTGTGTTAAATAGGGTGCTAAACGTAATGCGCTGACAATAGTGACAGGGTTTTCTGCCTCTAACCGTTGCATGGTTAAGATGGGTTTACTGCGTGAAACCTGTAATTGGATAAAATGCCATTCAAGTGGCGGAGCAGATTCTTTGGCTAACTGTTTTAAGGTTTCCGTGGCAACACTTAAATTTTCAAGGGTGATGAAGTTCATCACCAACGTACCATATGGCTTAAGACGCGATAAGCATAAACGAATCAAATTGGCTAAATTCCCTCCTGAACCACCGATAAAAATAGCATCTGCATCAGGCCATTTATATAAACCATCGGGGGCTTTGCCTTGTTCAATGTGATAGTTACTCAGTGCTGCTTTCGCAAGATTTCGCTGCACAATGGCATAATCAGCGCCATTTTTTTCAATGGCATACACGCGTCCCTGTGGACATAAATGTGCAGCCTCCAAACCAATTGAACCTGATCCTGCACCAATATCCCACACGATGCTATCGCGTTTAAGTTGCATTTTTGCTAAGGAAATCGCGCGTATTTCTTGTTTGGTAATTAAGCCCTTATCAGGCTTACGTTGGAAATACGTCTCGTCTTTACACCCAAGTAACACAGGTTTTTTTGCTGCTTTAATTCGTTGAAGAATGACCACATTCGGTTCAGCATAGTGTTTACCAACAACTTTTTTAATAGGTAACCATTCACTAACCTGTTCTGAA
>DRMA01000177.1 GCA_011375245.1 Thiothrix sp.
AAACAAAAAAATAAACTATAATCAATATGTTAAAATAAAAAAAATAACCAAAAAAAACAACCATAAAAATATTTTAATTCTATTTTTTTTATTTTTATATACACATTTTATAACAAATGATTTATCATAAGTTGCCGATAAAATTGGCATAGTTAATAGTAATAGAAAGGGTTTAGCGTCAAAAATTTATATGTTTTTTACTTAAAAACATAAGCGATAATACCCATATTTTTCACCAAAACAGTACACAGGGCATAGGGCATATTAAGACATTGAAATTTCATTATTTCTGTCAATCACCTCAAATTTACGAAAACCACACTACACATTTTATACAACATACACACATTAATATTCATAAATGGCTGATTACCATCTATTTTCAAATTAAACATAAAAAATTTAGATCTTATTTAACACGGAGAACACATGAAATTAAATCGTACCCTAAGTAGCCTTAGTGCTATTTCGCTTTTTTCGTTACTACTAACCACTGCCTACTCACATAATGGTGGCTGGATTACGGATTCATCAGGAAACGGCATAAAAGATAGCTCAGGTAAATGTGTAAGATCATCAGGCGGCAATCAAATTGATGGCTGTGGCGCACCTAAGCCTGCACCTGTTGTTATTGCCCCACCAAAACCTGCTCCTGTCGTTGTTACTCCACCACCACCACGCCCAAGACCTGTTGCACCACGACCAGCACCAAGAGTACATGTACTTAATCTCAATGAATCAGGCGGTTCTAACTTTAAAACAGGCAGTGCAAGACTAAGTTCTGGCGCACGTGCTACGTTAGATGCATTTGTAAACAAAATACAGCGCTCAGGCGTTACTCCTTCAGCCATTAGCATTGTTGGCCATACTGATAGCCGTGGTTCTAAGAAATCGAATCAACGCTTATCGGAACGTAGAGCGCGAGCAGTTGCTAATTATCTTGCGAGTATAGGATTAAACGGCAATATGCAAGTCAGTGGTATGGGCGAAACTGCACCTGTTGCCAGCAACAAAAGCAAGGCAGGTCGCGCACAAAACCGTCGTGTTGATATTCAAGTTAATGGACAAAAAAGAGTAACCCGCTAGTTATTTTCCATCATCAATGGCGTGTTTGAAATTAATACCTTCCCATTCAAACACGCCATGCAGCCCCCTGATGAAAAGTATATAATGAAAAAACCCTATTTAATTAGACTATAAAGTGAAAAAACTACTCACCATGATGGCGCAACTGCGCAATCCTGAGACAGGCTGCTCATGGCATCAACAACAAACTTATTCCCAGCTTTCTTCTCATACGCTTAAACAAGCAAATGAGATTGCAGATGCTATTGAACGCAATGATCCCCATGCATTAAAACAAGAACTGGGGGATTTACTCTCCCAAATCGTACTTTATGCACATATTGCACAAGAACAACACGACTTTGATTTTGCTGATATTGTTACAGCAGCAAGCGAAAAAATGCGACAACGCCATACGCATACTACTAACAATAGCTCAAACCAAACCAAACAAAAAAAACAAACCAAACACCAACCCAAACAAGATGATTTTTTTGCTGATATTTCAGCCACATTATCTAGCTTACAACGTGGACAAAAAATCCTTGATCGTGCATCACAAACAGGATTTGATTGGGATAACTGGCGACCTATTATTGATAAAGTAAAAGAAGAACTGGATGAAATTATAGATGCTATTGACAATAAGGAATCACAAGCGCGTATAGAAGAAGAAGTCGGCGACTTATTTATTGCCTCAACCAATCTCGCTCGTCATCTTAACGTCAACGCCGAAGAAGCCACGCGCAAAGCCGGTGATAAATTTGCCCGCCGTTTTAATCAACTGCAACAAACCTTAGCCACGATTGACCCTGAAGAAAAAGACCCAACACTCAAACAAATGGAAAGTGCTTGGCAACAAGTGAAATGTGATGAAAAACGTCCTGACATCCATCAAGCAGCCCATCAGTGCCTTATGCTTAGCGGTAACGTAAAAGGCAAACGAATGCATACTGATTTGCTCTATACCCATTGGCAAGAAGGTAAATACCAACGCCTTGCGCAACAGACTCCCGTTGAGCGTATTGAAATACCAGGGCGACCAGAAAAGCCACAGCTTGTTGCTCCTAAAAAACTGAAGCAACGCAGCCTTAATACTGAAAAAGGTCGAGCTAGCCTTATTCACGCCATTACACATATCGAGTTTAATGCTATTAATTTGGCACTTGATGCCGTGTACCGTTTTCGTGACATGCCTGATCAATATTATACCGATTGGTTACAAGTTGCTGCTGAAGAGGCGTATCATTTTTCATTGCTCGAAAAACGTTTACAGCAACTTGGCTACCAATATGGTGATATGCCCGCCCATAATGGCTTATGGGAAATGGCGGTAAAAACAGATCATGATGTACTAGTACGTATGGCACTCGTCCCTAGAGTACTAGAAGCACATGGTTTAGATGTAACCCCAGGCATTATGAAAAAACTTGAACATGCGGGAGACTTAGAAACTGTTGCGATCCTTAAAATTATTTTACATGATGAAATCAACCATGTACGCATTGGTTCACACTGGTTTCATTACTGCTGCCAGCAACGTAACCTTGATGCGGATAAAACCTTTCAGCAACAATTACAGCAGTATATGTCAGGTTCCTTACGCGGTCCTTTTCATCACGAAGCTAGACTACAAGCAGGCTTTTCAATGGAAGAAATGAAACAACTTGAAAGACTATCTAAATAACAATTATTACAAAATAACAGGTGATGCAAATCATACTCATCTTACTTAAATCTGTTATGCTATTGCTGATATTCATACAATAAA
>DRMA01000178.1 GCA_011375245.1 Thiothrix sp.
ACGACCATAATATCGCGTCGCAACGAACTCAGTGCTTCTTCACCTTTGTTATCTAAAAGATTAGCAAGCAGGGCATCCTTGAGAAAATAGCCAGTAACACGATCCATTGAGCCATCATGATATGTCGGGATGCGGGAAAATTGTAGGTTAGGGTTAGCTTCGTGGAAGGCCTGTAATGTCATTTCTTCTGTTGCGGCTTTGACGACTGTGCGGGGGGTCATAATACTTTTTGTGTCGATAGTGTGAAATCGCATTAGGTTTTTAATAATAGTGGATTCTTTTGCATGAAAGATGCCTTCTTGCTCACCAATTTCTGTTATAACCAGAAAATCCGAACGCGATAGTACACTTTTATCTTTGTCTTTTTTTAGCAATTTGGTTAGCAATTGTGTTAACCAAATCAGTGGCGCTAATAAAAACATAAGGACATTGAGTGATGCAACCGTGAAAGGCGTGAGTTCTTTCCAATAGTTGGCTCCAAGCGTTTTTGGAATAATTTCGGAAAGAATCAAAATACCAAGTGTCATTAATACAGGAACAACAACGGTGGTGATAATCGGATTGGCCTCGCCCCAAATAACATTGGCTTGAGTACCAACACCTAGCGCTCCCACAGTATGAGCGATAGTGTTTAGTGTCAGAATAGCAGCCAGTGGTCGATCAATATTCTCTTTAAATTCTTGCAAACGATGACCAATAGCAGAATCTTCTTGCATTTGTATGTGGGCGTAAGAGGGGGTAATGCTAAGCAGAACCGCTTCCCACATTGAGCAGAGAAAAGAGAAAATAATAGCGACCAGAAAGAAGATGATCAATAAAGAGTACATTATGCTTGTTTATAGTTTTTGAAGTGCTGACAAGCATAGCAAAATTTTACAGGTGAGGGTGGATTTACAGATTATTTTGCATAATAGCGGTTAAACCTCCTTTAATAAGCCTTACATTACTGATCATCATTAGACATCATGCCTTATCTTTCCTAATATCCTCTCTAATCAGCTCTAGCTTTTCTGGCGTAATAAACCCTTGCTGTACCGCATGTTCAGCCGCAGCATAAGTATCTGCCACTAATAACAAATCAATATTATGTAATTTGGTTTGTTTTGATAATAACCTCACTTCTTCATCGCGTTGTTGGCTGGAACTCACATCACGAATATAAATAGCGCGAACTTGATGTGCGCGTGTGGCAACTATTTCTGCATAGATTTCTGGATCATGTTGCCCACTATCGCCAATCAAAAGAAATGACATCATAGGATAGGTATCCATCACATGCATGATTTGACTCAGCTTATGTTTACGATGACTTGATTGAAAAAAGTGATCCGCTTCTAAACCGTAGTCTCTTAATAGCAATGCCCCTTTTGGGATTTGGTTTAACCGCATAAATTCAACAAGAAAGTCATACAGATTCCACGGGCTACTGGAAACATAAAAAAAAGGACGCAAATAATTACCACTACTTTCTAACGCACGATAAAACGCAGAAACCCCTAAAAAAGATAAACGCATATTAGGACTATGTAAAAAAGTCAGTTTTGCCATTGCCAAAAGATGTTTGGCTTTAGTGATCATAATCGTGTCGTCAATATCACTAATAATGCCAAAGCGGCAATTCGCTGCAGGTATCATCACTTGTGCAGTAACCGCTTTGCTAAGAGGAGCTTGTAAATGAGACTGTAGCGGGATAGTGAGGGTAATAGTATGCCATAATTCAGCATCACCTAAGGGCTGAGTAACGGGTAAATTAAAGCTGAAATAGCCTTCCTCATCCGTTTTGGTTTCCATCGTTGTATTTCCAAAGCAAGCGGTGAGTAAAACATTGGGAACTTCATCGCTTTCAAAACGTTGATAGCTTTTAAGCAAGTTATCCCAAAAAGAATTCTCATCCCTTTTATCTACATTAGCATCATTACCATCATTACGTTGCTCAAAGACACGACCACGTAAATAAAGTGTTGTTCTATTGCCATAGCTTGTATAAGGCACGATCTGTAACGGTTGGTCATACCCCATTTTACGTTTTAGTTGATAGCATAATTTATCGAACTGTGTTTCAAATAAATGGCTTATCTTGTTAATTTTTTTGTTCCAACTGTTCATGGGGTATGGCTCACATTTTGGTGTCTTTAAAGCAGACAATGTAGAAAGAATAAAATGACTAGGCTATTTTTTCAACAATGTTTGTAATAAATAACTAAATTTCCATTCCCAGTAATTGAGATAATCAAAAGGTAACACTTTTGTAGCTTTGATGTAGCTTGCGGAATCAAGGAAATATATCGTAAATATCTAAATTATTCGTATTTCACCTGCATTCTGCAAGCTCCATACAGGCTACGCTGTTGTTACTTTGTTATCTACATTTTTGAACCACGCCCAAAAAAAATCGTATTATACTTGGACAACGTTCTTTCTCAGACAAGGGCAACCACAAGGGATTACCCCTACAAGGGAAATTTAATAAGTGAATATCTATATGAGAAAAGCGGTAAAAGCCCTTGAATATATTTTTGCGGGTGGTCTTCAAGAATAGGTGATTATTGCGTGCCGTCACGCGCTATTTTAACAATGCCATTCACTTCTTCAAAATAGCCAGGACGTAGTAAATAATTTTGCATATGATTCGCAAAATGTTCTGACCATTCCTGCTGGGTACGCATCACTGGCTGTCCTGACCAGTAC
>DRMA01000179.1 GCA_011375245.1 Thiothrix sp.
ATGCACTTAATTTTTGTACTAGTACCACCAGCTTTTGCAGAAGAAAAAAAATATGAAGTAGTCAATGTGAAAAGCTTTTTAAATATCAGATCTGGACCTGGTACAATTTATTCCATTCTTCGGGCAATACCGAATACGGAAAAAAACATTACTATTGTTGAATCAAAAAAATTGGCTAAATCAACATGGGTGAAAATAAAACATAATAATGAATATGGTTGGGTTAATCAGACTTATTTAAAAGTTTCAGTATCACCAACAACAACTAAAAAAACATATCAGCATACTCACGAAAAGGGGTATAAGGAAGTATATGAAGAAGAGCAACCCTTATGGTTCAGAATGGAAGGCGTTTATACACTTACGAATATTGCACCAATAAAAGGAGAAGGTATGGATACACATATGTTGTTCCAACTTGAATCAGAACAAGCTAAAGTGCTTTATGATGCAATTAAAACGCCAGCATTTATTGATAAATGTACAGGTGCAATGGCAAAAAAGGTAGGTGAAATGCTTTGTTTGCATTATAGGGAAAAAGAAGTTGAGATTGTAAAAAGAGAAGAAAAAATTAAGGAGATTAAAGAGAGTAAGAACACCAATGATTTTCAACCAAAAATAAAAGATATTTACGAGTGCCATTTCTCTATTAATATTATGCAACAAAAAATTCAGCAGGGAATTCTTTGTGATAATGAATGAGCAACATACTATAAAAAGCTCGTTCTTTGAGTGTAGCCGAAGGAAACAAAGCCTAAAATGTTACAAACTAAGCACATATTTTGTACCAATCACAGCAACAATTGCTACTAGTGCTGCTTGCAACCAACTATCTTTCATTAGTTGGTTAAGTTTAGGACCTAATAACGCACCAATAATACCACCAATAATCAAAAAAATGAGAGTCGCGTAATCAATTTCAGCCCCCATACGCAGATAATTACTAACAGAAATTGAACCACTAATAAAAATAGCAAGTGCAGCAGTAGCAGGGATAATATACATTGGAATACTCAGTACCGAAGCCATATAAGGAACTAGCAAAAACCCACCACCGACACCAAAGATAGAGGCAACAACAGCAATAATAAAGCCTGCCAACCAAGGTGCCCAAGGATGTACGCTATAGGAAGTATCACCATAATCAAAAGCAATATGATGTTCATTGACAACTACATTTTTAACGCCTTCTTCACTAACTCGTGCAGGCTTTTTACCTGATCTTTTATCTGTATACAACTTCCATATGATTTGTAATGCAATCAATAATGCGAGGACTCCAAATAAAGGCTTAAAAGTACTCATATCTGATAAGTAAAGACTTGAGATTGTACTACCAATAATTGCACCAACAATACCACCAGCACTGAGCATTAAACCTAAGGGAAGTATCCAAGCAGCACGTTTGAAATATCCAGGAATAAAAACAAGTGCTGTTGCAAGGGAAAGCATTTGTGCCATTGGCTTAACAGTATTTGGATCTTTAAAACCAAGAACAGAAATAAGACCAAAGGATGCTAAGATGCCACCCGCAGCACCAATTGAGGAAAACACAAGTCCAACAAATACCCCCCAGACAATAAAGGTCGTAATGTCTATCATGATAAAATCCTTGTGGTATATTGAGATATTGAAATCGGTTTGATTTATTCAACAACTGGTGTAAGAATGCCGTTGTTGCTTGTTTTAAAATAACGCTGCACGAATAGTAGTTTCCCATACGATGGCTGTCAACTGCTGTCACACTCAATGGTAAAGTTTTCATTACTATACAAAGCGCTAAACATAGATTCCATCGGCTCTTTGTCTTATAATTACCATCGGGTTGTTATTATGAAAAAAATAAAGTAAAAGGCTAATATCATTGCAATTATTTAAGTTTTTATTAGGTATCATTTTGGTACAAATTGCAACCGTTGTTTTGGTTGTTCTTTCACCTGATGAATTGCAGGGGGAAGCCTTAGTGCGTCTGGCTATTCCCTTATTATTTATTTCATTAATGGTTGCTTTTTGGTTTACCTCACTTGCTGAGCATTATCGTAAGGATGCAATCGAAAAAGTAAAAAGCAATTTTGCCAAAGAACGAGAAAACTTACGTGTTAATGCCGAGCGAGCGAAAACACGTGTGGTAAAACAAGCTCAACAAGATATTGCTAAAGAAGCAAAGACAACTCATGCTAAAGCAAACTTTAAAGTGGGAGCTGCTTTTGCAGGAGTTTTAGGCGTAGGTGCATTATTTGTTTTCGCACAATTACTAACAGCTGGCTTACTTACCATGAGTGCTGCAGGTGGTGCAATTGGCGGCTATTATTGGCGTGGAAAAAAAATAGCCAAGAAACAATTAGCTGAAAGTCCCCCTACTAACTTGAAAGTCATTGACTCAAAATCATCCACTTTTAAATTACCCTTTAGAAAAACGTAACGCAATTTTGTTTTCATACGTTATTACTTAGAGATTAGTGTTTTTTCATATGGTCTCTTTTACACTTATCCCCACAATTGGTAATCTCCTCGTTTATATTAAGTCATTCTTCATTCTGTCGGCTTAAATATAAAATACAATATAAAGACATCTGCTATGAAAGAAGCCCAAGCAAAAACGATTTACTTAGACGATTATAAGCCAACTCCTTGGCAAGTGAAGACGATTCATCTTACCTTTGAATTAGATGAAGAATTCACTGTTGTGACATCACGTATCCATTTTCAACGTGATGCAACAGATGATAATGAACCTTTAGTATTACATGGAGAAGAGTTAACCTTAATCAGTGTTGCTGTTGATGATCAGCTATTAGCTGCTGATGATTATGAACAAACTGACACAAACTTGTGCTTAACCAATCTTCCTGTTGATTTTGAGCTTAAAACAGTTGTTCATATTGAGCCACAAAACAATACGTCACTTGATGGACTTTATAAATCTAGTGGGAATTTCTGCTCTCAGTGTGAGGCACAAGGTTTTCGTAAAATCACTTATTACCTTGATCGTCCTGATGTAATGTCGATTTATACCACGCATATTATTGCTAATAAGCAGAAATATCCTGTATTACTTTCTAATGGAAATCTGATCGAACAAGGTGATTTAGATAAAGGAAAACACTATGCAATATGGAATGATCCTCATAAAAAACCTTCTTATCTTTTTGCGCTTGTTGCAGGCACACTTGAGTATGTAGAAGATCATTATTGTACGTTGTCAGGACGTGATGTCACGCTCCGTATTTATACTGAAGCGCATAATATTGATTATTGTGATCATGCAATGACCTCACTAAAACGGGCAATGGCATGGGATGAGAAAAACTTTGGTCTTGAATATGATCTTGATATTTTCATGATTGTTGCTGTTGATGATTTCAATATGGGGGCAATGGAAAATAAAGGTCTCAATATTTTCAATTCTCGTCTAGTCTTTGCTAGCCCTGAAACGGCAACTGATCAACAGTTTATCTCTATCGAAGCTGTTATTGGGCATGAATATTTTCATAACTGGACAGGCAATCGCGTGACCTGTCGTGATTGGTTTCAACTTAGCTTAAAAGAAGGTTTAACCGTTTATCGCGATAGTGAATTTACTGCTGATTTACATTCTAGAACTGTAAAACGGATCGAAGATGCACGAATGTTGCGCAACTATCAGTTTGCTGAAGATGCCAGCCCAATGGCACACCCGATTCGTCCCGCTTCTTATATGGAAATTAATAATTTTTATACAGTTACCATTTATGAAAAAGGCGCAGAAGTGGTACGTCTTTATCGTACCCTGTTAGGGGTTGATGGTTTTAGAAAAGGGATGGATCTCTATTTTGAGCGCCATGATGGTCAAGCGGTTACTACTGAAGACTTCCTTGCTTCAATGAGCGATGCTAACAATGTAGATTTAAGCCAAATGCAACGCTGGTATGATCAAGCTGGCACACCTGTGGTCAAGGTGACAATGGCTTTTAATGCCGAGCAGCAACAATGCACGTTACATTTTGAACAGTCCGTTCCTGAAATAGCAGGGCATGCTAAAAGCAAGCCATTTTTAATCCCGATTAAGATGGGGTTATTGAAAAAAGATGGGACAGCGATTACATTACAACGTGAAAATGAACAACAGATGGAAGGGGATAACTATACCTTCCAGCTTACTGAGAAAAAACAAAGTATTACTTTTGTTAATATTGATGAAATTGATAGACCCATACCATCCTTATTACGTGATTTTTCGGCACCTGTAAAATTAGACTATGATTATAGCGAAGACGATTATAGTTTTTTAATGTCACATGATAGTGATGCGTTTAATCGTTGGCAAGCTGGTCAAGCGTTAGCAATAGACACACTACTTAGCTTAATCACAGCACAAGAAAAATTGGAGCCGATGGCACTAACACATGGATTCATTCAAGCATTCCAAAATATATTAAATGATACCGAGTTGGATCATGCCTTAATTTCTGAAGCATTATCTTTACCATCATGTAGTAATGTTGTTGATCAATTAGGCAAAAATGCAGACCCTGATGCTATTTATAACGCTGTTACTTTTATGCATACAACAT
>DRMA01000180.1 GCA_011375245.1 Thiothrix sp.
GTAGAAGAAGGAATGATATCATCTGTTGCAATCAACCTCTGTTGTTCTAACTCGAACGTTTTTGTAGCATCAGAATTTTTTTGTGTAGCCGATCCCCAGATCAATATCCCCGCTATTATTACAAAAAATAAAATTAACAAATATCGTTTTGTACCCGCTACTATCATCTCGTATTTTCCGCTTCCGGATGTCCATATCGCAATCTTATAAGTACTTGTCGAGCAAGATCATCACGTAAGTCTTCACGGATCAAACGCTCCTCTTCAGTTTTCCCTAGTACAAATTCTGAGTCATATATCTGCGTTTTATCAACTTGCAGACGTTGCTTTGGTAGTAATATTCCCCCATCTTTTGCCCTTACTTCATAATCAAGTCTAGTAAATATCAAAAATTCTCTTACTTCCCTATTTTTGCCGTAACCAACCACTCGTTTACCTTCTTGGTAATTAGTGATATACAACAGTGATTCCTCTTGATGATCGGCACTTGGTATCAAGCGTAATTCATTACCTGTATTTTCAAATGCTTTACGTAACGCTAATGTAAAAGCACTATCAATGGCAAGCCCTTGAAGCATCATCGTTTGAAATACAACAGGGAGATCAGCCTTCCCTCGAAGATGAAAATTCCCCCCTGTACACGCTGAAAGCAAGGGAATAGCAGTTAAACAAGCCATTACTAGCCACCTTGCATATCTACTTTTCATTATACCCTCTAATTTGCCACAATGTTAACTAAACGCTTCGGAACAACGATGACTTTACGTACTGTTTTTTCAGCAATAAAACGAATGACATTTTCATTGCTCTGTGCCAATTGTTTAATCTGTGACTCATCTGCATCAGCAGGTATTTTTATCTTAGCACGCACTTTACCATTTACTTGTACGACCATATGAATCACATTTTGTTCAAGAGCAGCCTCGTCAACCTGTGGCCAAGAACTATTGATAATAAGTTTATCATGCCCTAACATTTGCCATAAATGTTGACAGATATGAGGAGCAATAGGTGAAAGCATTAATAAGATACCTTCAATTGCCTCACGCAATACTTTGCGCTCCTTTTCATTTTTTGTGACAAATTTATTTAGCTCATTCAGCAACTCCATATTTGCAGCAATAACGGTATTAAAGGTAAAACGACGACTCATATCATCACTAACTTTTTTAATTGTTAAATGTAATTTTCGCCGTATGTCTTTAGCGTGAGCAGATAATGCAGCATGATCACCCACTGCCTGCATTCCCTTATTACTGACAGCAGTATCAGTTTTAGTCTGTGTAACCTCCTGTGTAATATAGGTATATACCAAACGCCATAAACGATTAAGAAAACGTTGTGCGCCTTCTACACCTGAATCAGACCACTCCATACTTTGATCAGGTGGTGCAGCAAACATAGAAAATAAACGCAACGTATCAGAACCATAACGTTCAATCATAAGTTCTGGATCAATACCATTGTTTTTAGATTTAGACATCTTACTAGTGCCAGCAGAAACGACTTTTTCACCTGTTTTCTTTAATGTAATACTTGATACTTGACCTTTTGCATCTTTCTCAATAACAAGATCAGTCAATGCTTGCCATTCTTTTACGCCTGAGTCACTTTCTTTATAATAGCTTTCTGCCAATACCATGCCTTGTGTTAGCAAATGGGTAAAAGGTTCATCACCAGAAACAAGACCTTCGTCACGCATGAGTTTATGGAAATAACGCGCATAGAGTAAATGTAAAATAGCATGCTCTATGCCACCAATATATTGATCAACAGGTAACCAGTAATCAGCACGTTGCTTATCAAGCATCGCATTATCACTATCAACACTGCTATAACGCGCGTAATACCATGATGACTCAAAAAAAGTATCAAACGTATCTGTTTCACGAGTTGCAGGCTGACCACAACTTGGACACGTTGTTTGATAAAACTCTGGCATTTTTTTAATCGGTGAAGACCCCGATTCATCAAAAACAACATCCTCAGGCAATATCACGGGTAAATCTTCTTCAGGCACAGCAACAACACCACAATCATCACAATGAATAATGGGAATGGGACATCCCCAATAACGCTGTCTAGAAACACCCCAATCGCGCAAACGATAGTTAACGGTCTTTTTTCCACGTTGTTGGCGAGTTAGTTCATCAGCAATCGCATCAAATGCCGCAGCTGAACGTAAACCTGTAAACGCTGCTGAATCGACTAAAATACCCTTGTCAGTAAAGGCAGCTTTTGCTATATCAACCTTATCACGCACAGCAGGGTCAGTCGCTGTTATCACTTGTTTAATGGGAATCGCATACTTATGAGCAAACTCCCAATCACGTTGATCATGTGCAGGCACAGCCATAACTGCACCAGAGCCATAGGACATCAATACAAAGTTAGCAACCCATATAGGCACACTTTCTCCTGTCAATGGATGAATAGCCATCATTCCCGTTGCCATGCCTTTCTTTTCCATCGTCGCCATTTCAGCTTCGGCAACTTTGACGTGCTTACACTCTTCAATAAAAGCATTAAGTGCTGTATTTCCAATGGCTGCTTGTGTTGCCAAAGGGTGTTGGGGAGCAACAGCAACGTAAGTAACCCCCATTAAGGTATCAGGACGTGTGGTGAAAACCTCTAATACTTCTGCTGAGTCTTCAACCCCAAAGACAATTTCAACACCTTCTGAACGACCAATCCAATTTTCCTGCATGGTTGCAACTTGCTTTGGCCATCCTTTAAGATCACTCAATGAGGTCAATAACTCATCAGCATAATCGGTAATTTTTAAAAACCATTGATCAATTTCACGCTGCTCAACTAAGGCATCAGAGCGCCAACCACGCCCATCAATCACTTGCTCATTAGCCAGCACAGTCTGGTCAACAGGATCCCAGTTTACAGTTGCTTTCTTGCGATACACCTTGCCTTTTTCTAACAAACGAAGAAAAAACCACTGTTCCCAACGATAATATTCAGGTTTACACGTTGCTAATTCCCGCGTCCAGTCAATGGCTAAGCCCATACGTTGTAATTGACCACGCATATCATCAATATTTTTATCGGTCCAATACGCAGGGGCGACCTTATTTTTTATCGCTGCATTTTCCGCAGGAAGTCCAAACGCATCCCAGCCCATTGGTTGTAAAACATTTTTGCCCAACATACGCTGGTAACGTGAAATAACATCACCAATCGTATAATTTCGCACATGCCCCATATGTAACTTACCACTTGGATAAGGAAACATAGACAGACAATAGTATTTTTCTTTCGACGCATCTTCAGTCACTTCAAAGGCATGTTTTTCATCCCATTGTTGCTGAACAGCAGACTCGATTGCTTTATGGTTGTAGTTTTCCTGCATGATAATTAAATCTGGTTATGGGGTCTTTAAACCCTAAAATTATAAAAAGTACGGAGAATAGCACAGAGAATAGCCTTTATTGCCGCCATATACTATAGCTATAGAGCCAGACGATTGCTCTCACAGATTAGAAGCAAGTCATCTACGTTATTTTTTAATCAGAAGCATGTTTAACTAACAATACGTTTTAGCATATACTCATTCCCCACTCATGTCATACACCTATCATTTATCAATATATTTTATTCTTATTATATGTAACAATGGAAAAGCTTTATGGGCTACATACATAACCAAAAAAAACATATACTCCGAACAATAAAAAGGACGGATACTCCTTAGTTATTAAAATAATAAAAAATAACGAATCAGGGTTAGTTTCTATTAAAACAACAAGTTATTATGCACAATGTTTACGTTTAAAATTATAAAAAACACTATACCAAACACTCTTTCACAAGAAAGCCTTAGCCATTTAAAAAAGCATAATACCTATACTTTTTGGGTAACACTGGCATTTTCTTTCTTGTTAGCAATCGTGTTTTCACAAAATAATATTGAAATAAGGTATATTGCTGTTTGGATAAGCGTACTACTACTCACCTCACTCATACGCTTAAGACTCAATACAACACAACATGTAACAACCATTCCTACTAAAGAAAACCATAAAAAATGGATGCAACGCTATGTTTTGCTAACAACATTTATGAGTGCTACTTGGGGAATAACAGGCTTCATGTTTACTTTGGCACTACCTGAAGCACATCTATTATTACAAACAACCTATACCCTTAGCCTCCTTGCTATTATTATTAGCACACCACCTTTATTGCTTATTTCTAAACCTGCTTTTTCAATTCAATTTATCCTTATCCTTGTTCCCTTTAGCTTGAACTTCTTACCACAGCTAACACAAAGCGGCTATTGGTTAATAGGAGCCGCCTTATTAGGTTTTAGCACTATTTTTTTCCTAATTACAAATCAACTTCATGAAGTTATTATTGAACTGAATGAATCACGTAAAGCCTTGCGTTCACAAGCAGATACTGATCAACTCACACAACTTGCTAATCGACGTTTGTTTGACGCTGCCTTTAAATCAGAATGGCGACGCAGTACACGTGAGCAAAAAACAGTTTCGTTACTTATTATTGATGTAGACGATTTTAAACGCTATAACGATGCCTATGGGCATCAAAAAGGTGACAATGCATTAAAACACATTGCTCTTCAAATCAAAGCCGCTGCACAACGTCCTGGGGACATTTCAGCACGTATTGGTGGTGAAGAATTCGCCATACTCTTGCCTGACACTACAACAGATGGCGCAATGGTTGTTGCTGAACGTCTACGACACAATATAGAAAGAATAGGTAACGAGCTAACACAAAACTTGCATAAAAATGGCAGTAAAAGCAAACATAAATTAACCGTTAGCATTGGCGTTTCTAGTTGTACACCATTATTACCCAATGAA
>DRMA01000181.1 GCA_011375245.1 Thiothrix sp.
CAGGTTCTTGTGAGTTGCCAGAAGGTGTTGAAATGGTTATGCCAGGTGACAATGTGAAATTGACAGCTACCCTTATTGCACCGATAGCGATGGATGAAGGTTTGCGTTTTGCGATTCGTGAAGGTGGTCGTACCGTTGGTGCAGGCGTTGTTGCTAAAGTGATTGCATAATTAGAAAAAAATGATATAATCGCGATCCTTTTTCATGAGGGCGTGTAGGTTTATTCCTCTCGCTCCCTTGTTGTTTTTGACAGATGTAGGCCAGTAGCTCAATTGGTAGAGCAACGGTTTCCAAAACCGTAGGTCGGGGGTTCGATTCCCTCCTGGCCTGCCAACTTCTGTTAGTCTAAAAAGTAGATATGAATAATGGCAACAACCACTGTAGATTCACAATCCTCCCTACCTGATACTATTAAGCTAATTATTGCTGTACTTCTTGTTATCCTTTCTCTTGGTGGGTTTTATTACTTTTCTGAGTCCTCCTTGCTTTATCGTGTATTAGGGTTATTAGCAGTAGTTATCGCTGCTTCCGCTATAGCCTTTACAACTACTCGCGGGAAAAACCTCGTGGCGTTTATGGGTGGAGCACGTATGGAAGTGAGGAAAATGGTTTGGCCTACACGTGTTGAAACGATGCAAACAACACTTATCGTTATTGTAATGGTAGCGCTTCTTGCTGTTGTTTTGTTAATTGTTGATTCTATCTTGGGGTGGCTGGTAAAACTTTTCCTTGGTACAGGGGGATAATTTATGGCAATGCATTGGTATGTTATTCAAGCATTTTCAGGGTTTGAAAAGCAAGTTCAAAAAGCACTAAAAGAACGTATTGAACGCTTCGAGATGGAGGAAAAGTTTGGTGATATCCTTGTTCCTACCGAAGAAGTTGTTGAAATGCGTGATGGAAAAAAACGACAAAGCGAAAGAAAATTTTTTCCTGGTTATGTCTTGATTGAGATGACGATGGATGATGATTCTTGGCACTTAGTAAGGGATACCCAGCGTGTACTTGGCTTTATTGGTGGCACAAGTGACCGCCCTGCGCCAATAACTGAAGCGGAAGTAGCAACTATTTTGCGTAGTGTTTCTGGTGAAGATGCACCTAAACCAAAAGTACTGTTTGAAGTTGGTGAAATGGTTCGTGTAATAGATGGTCCATTTAATGATTTTACGGCAATTGTAGAAGAAGTTAATTACGAAAAAGATAAATTATCAGTTGCTGTGCAAATATTCGGGCGCTCTACGCCTGTCGAGCTAGATTTTATTCAAGTTGATAAAGTCTAATTTATATTTCTTTTGTAGATCTAAGTATAGCGAAGCGACTAAAGTAGTAGTTTTATTGCGAGCATTGGCTATAAGGACAATTAAGCTAAATTAGTTTTAGTTGATATATTGCAAAAGATAAAATAACGGGGAGGTGACAAGCCGCATGCACCCGTCGAAGAGATTACATTATGGCTAAAAAGATCAGTTCATATATAAAATTGCAAGTTCCTGCTGGAAGCGCAAATCCTAGCCCCCCTGTTGGCCCTGCTTTAGGTCAACATGGTGTTAATATCATGGAGTTTTGTAAATCATTTAACTCAAAAACCCAAGGGTTTGAAAAGGGTATACCTGTTCCTGTCGTTATTACTGTTTATGCAGATAAGAGTTTTACTTTTGTCACTAAAACGACACCTGCTGCAGTGTTACTTAAAAAGGCGGCGGGAATAGAGAAGGGAAGCGGAGAGCCTAACAAGAATAAGGTTGGTAAGGTGACACGTGAGCAGTTGGAAGAAATTGCCAAAGCGAAAGAGCCAGACTTAACAGCAGCGACTATGGATGCCGCAGTGCGTACGATTGCAGGTAGCGCCCGTAGTATGGGATTAGAGGTTGAGGGGGTATAGGTAATGGCAAAACGAACAAAAAGACAAAAAGAAATTCAAGCGAAGCTAGAAGAAAATAAACAGTATAGCTGTGGTGATGCATTTGGTCTCCTAAAGGATGTTTCTACAGTGAAGTTTACTGAGAGTGTTGATGTTGCTGTCAATCTTGGTGTTGATCCACGTAAGTCAGATCAGGTAGTTCGTGGCTCTACTGTATTACCGAATGGTAATGGAAAAACAGTTCGTGTAGCTGTTTTTGCTCAAGGTGATAATGTTGAAAAGGCACTTGCTGCAGGAGCAGATATTGTTGGTTTTGAAGATCTTGCTGAAACAATAAAAAAAGGTGAATTAAATTTTGATGTTGTTATTGCAACACCTGATGCAATGCGTATTGTTGGTCAATTAGGTCAAATTCTTGGTCCAAGGGGATTGATGCCGAACCCGAAAGTGGGGACAGTAACTCCTGATGTGACAACTGCGGTAACAAATGCTAAAGGCGGTCAAGTTCAATATCGTACTGATAAGGCGGGTGTTATTCATTGTTCTATTGGGACAATAAATTTTTCTGAGGATGCATTAACAGAAAACCTTACTTCATTAGTTGCCGCATTAGTTAAAGCTAAGCCATCAGCAGCAAAAGGTGTCTATCTTAAGAAAATTACTGTGTCTAGTACGATGGGGCCTGGTTTACAAGTTGACCGTACAAGTGTTGATGTTTAGTTTTATTTGAGTAGATTGATAGTTTAAACACTTTCATGGATGAGAGTGTTGTTATTTGCTTGCGTTTCTAAAATACAAGTAAATGCAAAATAAAGATATACAAGGCTGTATGTCGTCGAAGACCGTAGGTGTCAAATGACTTAAATGGTCGAGAAATAGTGGATATTGTTTTGCTATTTATTCGTGCCTGCGTAGATGGCGTTTTCCTGAGCAAATCATGGTTTAGGATGCGTTATTCGTTATCACCATAATAGGTGTTTGATTAACGATGGGTTTCCCATCGAACCATGAGGTAGTTATCGTGGCATTAACTTTAGAAGCTAAAAAGAAAATTGTTTCTGAGGTTGCTGCGGTAGCTGCAGACGCACATTCTGCTATAGCGGCTGATTATAGTGGAATTTCCGTAGGTGATATTACTGCATTACGTGCAAAGTGCCGTAGCGAAAATGTCTATCTGCGAGTGGTTAAAAATAATCTCGCTAAACGAGCGATTACTGATACTGAATTTGAATGTATGAGTGATGGTTTAACTGGGCCGATGATACTTGCATTTTCTCAGGAAGATCCTGGTGCTGCGGCTCGCGTGATTGAAGACTTTGTTAAAGAAAACAAGAAGCTGAATGTGAAATTAATTGCTCTTGGTGGGCAGTTAATGGATGCATCAGAGTTAACTACATTAGCCAAAATGCCTACACGTGATCAAGCGTTGGCAATGTTAGCAGGCACGCTTAGAGCGCCGCTTGATAAACTGGCTAGTACCCTTAACGAAGTGCCCGGAAAACTTGTGCGTACTGTTGCTGCTGTACGTGATCAAAAAGAAGAAACTGCTTAATTTAGGAGAATTATTATGGCTGTATCAAAAGATGAAATTTTGGAAGCTATTTCCAATATGACAGTGATTGAGGTTGTGGAACTGATCTCAGACATGGAAGAAAAATTTGGTGTATCGGCAGCAGCAGCTGTTGCTGTAGCACCTGCTGCTGCTGCTGACAGTGCTGCTGTTGCAGAAGAGCAAACAGAATTTAATGTTGTTTTATCAGCTATTGGTGATAGCAAAATTAAAGTGATTAAAGCAGTTCGTGCTATCACTGGTCTTGGTTTGAAAGAAGCAAAAGGCATGGTTGATAGTGCACCAGGAATACTGAAAGAAGCTGTGAGTAAAGAAGAAGCGGAGGATATGAAGAAGCAACTTGAAGAAGTTGGTGCAACCGTTGACTTGAAATAGAAGCTTGGCGTTATGTTGCTGGCACTTGTCGTTAGTGACTAGCAAAAGGCTGACAGTTTACTGTCGGCCTTTTGTCGCTCAACTTGGTGGTAACTAATCAGATTGAATGTACTTGAGTAGTCTGTTTTGAAGAAAGGTAGTTGTACCTTTCTTCAAAGTAGATTTTGCAGTGTGCTGTAGAAAAATACTTCTTTGATAATAATTATAGGAGCTGACGCTTCAGTGAAGCGGTGACGATGACAAAATCTCATTAATTTTAGAGCAGTTTTCATGCTTGTGATGGAGTATGCGCAGCAGAAATGTTGAATAATTAATTGGGTTCTAATAAAAGTAAAGTTGCTAGCTTTAAAAGCAATATGTTTTTTACTAGTTAAGTATTTATCCTAAATACACCCATGTGTTTTAGTATTTTAGCTCTAAAATGCATATTAACTAAATCAATAGTTTCTATGTGTTTTTTGTCAAGTCTATGTTGAAAAGGATGCGTCAGTCTTTTCAGGCTGTGTTAAGTGAGTCTGTAAGTATAACTCAAAGTTTCCTATAAACCCGAATGATCATGACCTAGGTGAAAAACGATGGCAATAAGTTTTACTGATAAGAAGCGTATACGTAAGGATTTCGGAAAAGCCCCACAGGTTTTGGAGATGCCTTATTTGCTTGCAATTCAGTTGCAATCATACCGTGATTTTCTTCAGCTTGATGTTGCAGTTGATAAACGTAAAAGTAAAGGTTTACACGGTGCATTTAGGTCTGTGTTTCCTATTATTAGTTACAATAATTACGTAGTGTTGGATTATGTTGATTATAGTATGGCAGAACCTGTCTTTACTGTGCGTGAGTGTCAGGTTCGCGGTTTAACTTATGCTGCTTCTTTAAGAGTGAAGCTTCGGCTTGTTATCTATGACAAGGATGCGCCAGCGCCAAAACACACTAATGATGGAACAAAAGGTGGTGTAGTCAAAGATATAAAAGAACAAGATGTCTATTTGGGAGAGTTCCCACTAATGACAGAAAAAGGTTCATTTGTTATTAATGGAACAGAGCGTGTTATTGTTTCTCAATTGCATCGTTCACCTGGTGTTTTCTTTAGTCATGATAAGGGTAAGTCAAACTCAGCGGGTAAGTTACTTTACAATGCACGTGTTATTCCTTACCGCGGCTCATGGCTTGACTTTGAGTTTGATCCTAAAGATTCTGTATTTGTTCGTATTGATCGCCGTAGAAAATTACCTGCTACAGTACTTTTGCGTGCTATTGGCATGGAAACACCTGACATACTAGATGCCTTTTTCAATAATATTGATGTGAGATTGACAGATACTGCAATTAAGATGAGTGTAAAACCACAGCAGTTACGTGGTGAGTTAGCATCGTTTGATATTGAAATTGATGGCAATGTTATTGTTAAAACAGGTCGTCGTATTACTGCTCGACATACGCGCAAGCTTGAGCAGGCTGATGTAAAAAGTCTTGATGTACCTATTGATTATATGCTGGGAAAACGAATTGCACGTGATATTTTAGATACGTCTACAGGTGAAGTACTTGCAGCAGCGAACAGTGAGATAACAGAAGAAGTGATTGAGCGATTCCGTGATAATAATGTGAAAGCTTTTCAAGTGCTTTATATTAATGAGTTAGATCATGGACCTTATATCTCTAATACACTTAATATTGATCCTTCAAGTACAAAATTAGAAGCTCAAGTAGAAATTTATCGGATGATGCGTCCTGGTGAGCCTCCCACTAAAGATTCTGCCGAAAATTTATTTGGTAATTTGTTCTTTGATGCCGAACGTTATGACTTATCTGAAGTGGGGAGGATGAAATTTAATCGGCGTTTAGGGCGAAGTAGTTCAGTAGGTTTACCAACACTGGATTATGACGATATAGTTGATGTATTGAAAACACTTGTTGGTATTCGTGATGGGCATGGGATAGTTGATGATATTGATCACCTTGGTAACCGTCGTATTCGCAGTGTTGGTGAAATGGCAGAGAATGCCTTCCGTGTCGGTTTGGTACGTGTTGAAAGAGCCGTTAAAGAGCGTTTGACTGTTGCGGAAAGTGAAGGCTTGATGCCACAGGATATGATTAATTCTAAGCCTGTTTCAGCAGCAGTAAAAGAATTTTTTGGCTCCAGTCAGTTATCACAGTTTATGGATCAAAATAATCCGTTATCGGAAGTTACTCATAAACGTCGTATTTCAGCGCTTGGTCCTGGTGGTTTGACGCGTGAGCGAGCAGGTTTTGAGGTACGTGATGTACATCCAACACATTATGGTCGTGTTTGTCCTATTGAAACACCTGAAGGGCCAAATATTGGTTTGATTAATTCATTATCTGCTTATGCGAGAACTAATGACTATGGTTTTCTAGAAACGCCTTATCGTAGGGTGGTTAATGGTAAAGTGACTGGTGATATTGATTATCTTTCTGCGATTGAAGAGTCTCAGTTTGTTATTGCACAAGCAAATGTTAAGCTTGATGAAAGTGGTAGGATTGTTGATTCAATGATTTCTTGTCGTCATAAAGATGAATTTACATTGGCCGCTTCAGAAAAAATTCAGTATATGGATGTTTCACCACGACAAATTGTTTCAGTTGCTGCTGCCTTGTTACCTTTCTTAGAACACGATGATGCTAACCGCGCTTTAATGGGGTCAAACATGCAACGTCAAGCTGTGCCTTGCTTGATTGCTCAAACACCAGTAGTCGGGACTGGTATGGAGCGTAAGGTTGCCGTTGACTCTGGTGCTGCTGTGACAGCTAACCGTGGTGGTGTTATTGACTCCGTTGATGCTGCACGTATTGTGATTCGTGTCAATGATGATGAGGCGGCTGATGGTGGCGTTGATATTTATAATTTGATCAAATATACACGTTCGAATCAAAACACCTGCATTAATCAGCGTCCACGAGTTAAACCAGGTGATCATGTTGCAAGAGGTGATGTGCTTGCTGATGGACCATCAACCGATTTGGGTGATTTAGCGTTAGGGCAGAATATGCTTATCGCTTTCATGCCATGGAATGGGTATAACTTTGAAGATTCAATTCTTATTTCTGAGCGTGTCGTTGATGAAGACCGTTACACTACCATTCATATTGAAGAACTAACCTGTCTAGCACGTGACACAAAGCTAGGGGCTGAAGAGATTACCGCTGATATTCCCAATGTCTCAGAAAGCTTACTCAGTAAACTGGATGAATCAGGTATCGTACATGTGGGTGCTGAAGTTAAGCCTGGCGATATTCTGGTTGGTAAGGTAACACCAAAAGGTGAAACCATGCTGTCACCTGAGGAAAAACTTTTACGTGCTATCTTTGGCGAGAAGGCATCTGATGTAAAAGATTCATCACTACGAGTTAAATCAAGCTTAACAGGTACTGTTATTGATGTACGTGTTTTTACCCGTGATGGTATTGAGCGTGATATGCGTGCGCAATCTATCCTTGATGATGAATTACAGAAAGTTCGTAATGATTTGCGTGATGAAATGCGTATTTTTGAAGATGATCTTTTTGATCGTATTCGTAAGCTCATTACCAATAAAGTTGCAGATGGTGGGCCTGCTGGCTTGCAAGAGGATGCAAAAGTAACAAAGGCTTATCTTGATGCTTTAGCACCACATGAGTGGTTTAACATTCGTATGCGTAAAGAAGAATTGAGTGAACAGCTAGAAAAACTGCATAAGCAACTGGAAGAGCAGAAATCTAGTTACGAAGAACGCCTACAGTTACAAAAAGAAAAACTATCAGCAGGTGATGATCTAGCGCCTGGTGTGCTGAAAATGATCAAAGTATATGTGGCAATTAAACGCCGTCTACAGCCTGGTGATAAAATGGCGGGTCGCCATGGTAACAAAGGGGTTATTTCCAAAATTGTGCCTGTAGAAGATATGCCGTTTATGGAAAATGGTGAGCCTGTTGATATTGTGCTTAATCCCTTAGGTGTACCCTCACGGATGAATATAGGACAGGTACTTGAGACGCATCTTGGTTGGGCAGCAAAAGGATTAGGGCATAAAATTGGTAAAATGATTGATGCGAAAGTGGCTGTGGATAAATTACGTGACTTTTTAACGACCATTTATACTACAGGAGGTAATCCAGAGCAGGGTGATCTTAGTGATATGACTGATGAAGAAATCCTAGAGATGGCCTCTAATTTGCGTAAAGGTGTACCAATGGCGACGCCTGTCTTTGATGGTGTGAGTGAGCCTGAAATTCGTGAAATGTTAAAACTTGCTGATTTACCTGAAACAGGTCAAACAACATTAATTGATGGACGAACGGGGGATGCTTTTGAGCGCCAAGTAACGGTTGGTTATATGCATATGTTAAAACTAAACCATTTGGTTGATGACAAAATGCATGCACGTTCTACAGGACCTTATAGTCTAGTAACACAGCAGCCTCTTGGTGGTAAAGCCATGTTTGGTGGGCAGCGCTTTGGTGAAATGGAAGTATGGGCATTACAAGCTTATGGTGCCGCTTATACGTTGCAAGAAATGCTAACCGTTAAATCGGATGATGTTGTTGGACGAAATCGCATGTACAAAAATATTGTAGATGGGAATCATCATATGGAAGCAGGGATGCCAGAGTCTTTTAATGTACTAATGAAAGAAATACGCTCACTCGGTTTGAATATAGAGCTTGTTGCGGATGATGATTAGTAAATAAAAAAAGAGCAAAGTAGTTGTTTTATTGCTTTGTTTTTTTATTTGCTTGATTCGCTTCAACCCATTAACACGTAAAATAGTAGGTAGCCTGATTATGAGTATGAAAGACTTATTAAATATATTCAAACAGCAAACAAACACAGAAGATTTTGATGCCATTAAAATTGGTCTTGCATCACCACAAACAATTCGCTCATGGTCGTTTGGTGAGGTAAGAAAACCAGAAACAATTAACTATCGTACCTTTAAGCCAGAGCGCGAAGGGCTTTTTTGTGCCAAGATATTTGGTCCTGTAAAAGATTATGAATGTTTATGTGGTAAATATAAACGCTTGAAGCATCGTGGTGTTATTTGCGAAAAATGTGGTGTTGAAATCACCCAAAGTAAAGTGCGTCGTGATCGCATGGGACATGTCGATTTGGCATGTCCAGTGGCGCATATTTGGTTTTTGAAATCATTGCCCTCACGTATTGGTTTATTTCTCGATATGACGTTGCGTGATATTGAAAGTGTGCTTTATTTTGAGGATTTCATTATTACCGAACCAGGCATGACCGAGCTTGAACGTGGTCAATTGCTTTCTGATGAGGAATACTTAGAAGCTATTGAAGCATATGGTGATGAGTTTGAAGCAGGCATGGGAGCAGAGGCCGTTCTTAAGTTGCTGCAAACTGTTGACCTTGATGAAGAAATTGAAGGGTTGCATCAGCAATCAACCGAAACACGATCAGAAACGAAGTTAAAGCGTATTAGTAAGCGCTTAAAACTGATGACTGCATTTAAGGAATCTGATAATAAGCCAGAATGGATGATTTTGACGGTGTTACCTATTTTGCCTCCTGATTTGCGTCCTTTAGTACCTTTGGAAGGCGGGCGGTTTGCGACTTCTGATCTAAATGATCTCTATCGACGTGTTATTAATCGTAATAATCGTTTGCGACGTTTATTGGAGTTGAATGCACCTGATATTATTGTTCGTAATGAAAAACGTATGTTGCAAGAGTCTGTTGATGCCTTGTTAGATAATGGTCGTCGTGGTCGTGCAATTACAGGTTCTAATAAGCGTCCATTGAAGTCGCTTGCTGATATGATTAAGGGGAAGCAAGGTCGCTTTAGACAAAACCTGCTGGGTAAGCGAGTGGACTATTCAGGTCGTTCGGTTATCGTAACAGGGCCTTATTTACGTTTACATCAATGTGGTTTGCCAAAGAAAATGGCACTTGAGCTTTTTAAGCCCTTTATTTTTGGTAAATTACAGCGTCGTGGTCTTGCAGGAACGATTAAGGCAGCGAAAAAACTTGTTGAGCGTGAAATTCCTGAAGTATGGGATATTTTAGAAGAGGTCATTCGTGAACATCCTATTATGCTTAACCGTGCGCCAACACTGCATCGCTTAGGTATTCAAGCATTTGAGCCAGTACTTATTGAGGGTAAAGCTATTCAATTGCATCCTTTGGTCTGTTCTGCTTTCAATGCGGACTTTGATGGCGACCAAATGGCTGTACACGTCCCATTGTCTATTGAAGCACAAATGGAAGCGCGTGTATTGATGTTGGCAACTAATAATGTGTTATCACCTGCTAATGGTGAGCCCATTATTGTGCCATCACAGGATATTGTTTTGGGCTTGTACTATATGACGCGTGCTGATGAAAATGCGAAGGGTGAAGGGATGTTTTTCTCTGGTCACAAAGAAGTACTGCGGGCTTATGAGACAGGGAAAGTATCATTGCACGCTAAAGTAGAAGTGCGTATTAGTGATAGTTATATTGATGATAGTGGTATAACCCAAGAGCGAACTCAACGTGTTAAAACGACTGTTGGACGTGCTATTTTGGTTGATATTTTACCAAAAGGTTTGTCATTTGATTTACTGAATTGTGTGTTGAAGAAGAAAGAAATTGGTAACTTGGTTAATGAGGCATATCGACGTGTAGGGTTGAAGGCAACCGTTATTTTTGCTGATCACTTGATGTATGCTGGTTATCGTTATGCTACTCGTGCAGGTGTTTCGTTTTGTGCAAAAGATATTGTTATTCCTGATGCAAAAAAGAGGATTATTGATCAAGCTGATGCCGATGTGGAAGAAATTCAAAATCAATATGCATCTGGTTTGGTAACAGATGGCGAACGTTATAATAAAGTGGTTGATATTTGGTCGCGTACCAATGAGCAAGTTGCTAAAGCAATGATGGATGGTCTGAGTTCTGAAATGGTAAAGAATGCTAAGGGTGAAGATGTTGAGCAGGATTCATTTAACTCTATTTATATGATGGCTGATTCAGGTGCTCGTGGCTCAGCAGCACAGATTAGACAGCTTGCAGGAATGCGGGGATTGATGGCCAAACCCGATGGTTCTATTATCGAAACACCGATCACCTCAAATTTTCGTGAGGGGTTGAATGTACTACAGTACTTTATTTCTACTCATGGTGCACGTAAAGGCTTGGCTGATACGGCTCTTAAAACAGCTAACTCAGGTTATCTAACCCGTCGTCTAGTTGATGTTGCACAAGATATGGTGATTACTGAGCAAGATTGTGGTACCGAGAATGGCATTGTCATGAAGCCCATTATCGAAGGTGGTGATGTGGTACAAAAGCTGGGCGATCGTGTTTTGGGTCGTGTTGTTGCAAAAGATGTTTGTGATGATAAAACGGATAAAGTTCTGATTCCTGCGGGTACATTAATGGATGAGGGATGGGTAGAAGCACTTGCTGATATGGTTGTCGATGAGATTACTGTGCGTTCGGCAATTACCTGTGATGTCGATTATGGAATCTGTTCGTCCTGTTATGGTCGTGATCTTGGCCGTGGGCATAAGGTAAATATGGGGGAGGCTGTGGGAGTTATTGCTGCACAATCCATTGGTGAGCCAGGTACGCAGCTAACCATGCGTACTTTTCATATTGGTGGTGCTGCTAGTGCCTCGGCGGCAGAGAATAATATTGTAGTAAAGACAAAGGGTACTGTGACGCTATCTAATGTAAAAAGCGTTATCAATAAAGATGGTCATTTGGTGACCGTGTCTCGTTCAGGTGAGTTAGGTGTTACAGATGAGCAAGGCCGAGAAAAAGAACGTTATAAAGTTCCTTATGGTGCAATTGTTGTTGTCAATACTAATGAAGCAGTTGAAGCAGGTACTGAAGTAGCAACATGGGATCCACATACGCACCCGATTATTACGGAAGTAACGGGTAAAGCACACTTTGTAGATTTTGTTGATGGTGTGACGGTAAACACTAAAATTGATGATGTCACAGGTCTTAGCTCTATTGAGGTGAGTGATCCAAAATCACGCGGTGCAAAAGGTAAAGACCTTAAACCAATGATTCGTGTTTTGGATGAAAATGGCGAAACACTTTATTTTGAAGGTACACAAGTGCCTGTGCAGTACCCATTGAATGCAGGGGCCTTAACGAATCTTACGAGTGGTGCTGATGTGCATGTGGGGGATGTTTTGGCAAGAATACCACAAGCCTCAACCCGTACTCGTGATATTACAGGGGGGTTACCACGTGTTGCTGATTTGTTTGAGGCAAGGAAACCAAAAGAACCTGCAATACTCGCAGAGATCAGTGGTCAGGTTTCTTTTGGTAAAGAAACAACAGGTAAGGTACGCTTAATTATTACGCCAGAAAAAGGTGAAACGTATGAAGCATTGATTCCTAAATGGCGTACGCTGAATATCTTTGATGGTGAAACTGTTGAAAGAGGAGAAATCATTGCTGATGGTGAAAAAAGCCCACATGATATTATTCGTTTACTTGGACCAACAGTATTAGCTGAATATTTGGTGAAAGAAATTCAGGATGTTTACCGTTTACAAGGCGTTATTATCAATGATAAGCATATTGAGGTTATTGTTTGTCAAATGATTCGTAAGGTAGAAATTATTGATGGTGGTGATACCATGTATCTTCGTGGTGAACAGGATGATTTCAAGATTGTGGCTGCAAAAAATGAGGAAATGCAAGCAGAAGGTAAGCTACCAGCAAAATTCAATCGTTTGTTGTTGGGTATTACTAAAGCATCATTAGTGACGGATTCCTATATTTCTGCAGCATCGTTCCAAGAAACAACTCGCGTACTCACGGAGGCTTCTGTGAAGGGGCAAAGTGATCGTTTAAGAGGTCTAAAAGAAAACGTTATTGTTGGACGTTTGATTCCTGCTGGTACAGGTCTTGTCCATCATCAGAAGAAACGTAAGATACGGGATGATAAGATGTCATTTGAGTTGGACGTTTTAGAGTCGCTTAGTAATAAAGATGTGGTGGTTGAGAATAAATCGGAAGAGTAGCTTTAACGAAATTTGTACCATCCATTGCTCCTCTTTAGGGGAAGAATGGATGGTGCATACGCTCGTAAAACGTATGAAGGATGCTGTATAAAAAGCATAATTTTTTTTTTATCGTTATTGTACCTTGACAGTAGTAGCTCAAGGCACTAGAATCTCGCGCCTCTGTGTCGCTGTAAATCCGTTGTTCGGTAGAGAAAACAGGGTTCTAGAATTAAGCTTGGAGTGAAGCTTTATAATCCAGCTAAAGCTGAAATTTTTAACACCATTATCAGGAAATTGATTATATGGCAACGATTAACCAATTGGTTCGCAAGCCACGTAAAAGTAAGAAAGAAAAGAGTCCAGTACCTGGCTTGGTCGCATGTCCTCAACGTAGAGGTGTGTGTACTCGTGTCTATACAACAACGCCGAAAAAACCTAACTCAGCAATGCGTAAAGTTGCTCGTGTTCGTTTAACAAGCGGTTACGAAGTTGCTAGTTATATTGGTGGTGAGGGGCACAACCTGCAAGAACACTCGGTTGTATTAGTGCGTGGCGGTCGTGTTAAAGATCTTCCTGGTGTTCGTTACCATACTGTTCGTGGCAGTTTAGACACGCAGGGTGTGGATGGACGTAAACAAGGTCGTTCAAAGTACGGTACCAAACGTCCTAAAAGTTAACCTTTAAGCGAGTAAAGAGCTATGTCAAGAAGAAGAGAAATCCCCAAACGCGTTATCCTGCCTGATCCCAAGTTTAGTGATTTACAATTAGCTAAATTTATCAATACAGTAATGAAAGATGGTAAAAAATCAATAGCTGAAAAAATTGTATATGGTGCGTTAGATACTATTGAAGCGAAAAAAGGCAATGGTGTCGAGATTCTAAAAGGTGCATTAGAGAATGTCCGTCCTTCAGTTGAAGTTAAGTCTCGTCGTGTAGGTGGTGCTACTTATCAAGTACCTGTTGAAGTTCGTGCTTCTCGTCAAGATGCACTCGCAATGCGTTGGTTGGTTGAAGCGTCACGTAAGCGTGGCGAAAAATCAATGGCGCAGAAACTTGCGGGTGAACTAATGGAAGCTGCTGAAAAACGTGGTTCTGCGGTTAAGAAGCGTGAAGATGTACATAAAATGGCAGAGGCTAACAAAGCTTTCGCACATTTCCGTTGGTAGTTGATTAGCCCTATTTGTCAGAAAATTATGCCTCGTACAACACCTATTACTAGATATCGAAATGTCGGCATTATGGCACACATTGATGCGGGTAAGACAACAACGACAGAGCGTATACTTTTTTATACAGGGGTTTCTCATAAAATGGGTGAAGTTCATGACGGTGCAGCCGTTATGGATTGGATGGAGCAAGAGCAAGAAAGAGGTATTACTATTACCTCTGCTGCTACAACCTGTTTTTGGCAGGGCGAAGACAAACAGTTTCAGCAGCATCGTATTAATATTATTGATACACCTGGGCACGTCGATTTTACTATTGAAGTTGAGCGTTCGTTGCGTGTTCTAGATGGTGCAGTTGCTGTGTTTTGTGCTGTTGGTGGTGTCGAACCTCAATCAGAGACTGTATGGCGACAAGCAAATAAATACAATGTTCCACGCTTGGCCTTTGTGAATAAAATGGATCGCATTGGCGCTGATTTTATACGTGTTGTGGAGCAAATAAAAGAACGCTTAGGTGCTAATCCTGTTCCCTTGCAGATTGCTATAGGGGTTGAAGAAGAGTTTATTGGTGTTGTTGATCTTATTCGTATGCAAGCTATTATTTGGGATGAGAATAATTATGGTGTAACGTATAAGGCGCAAGCGATACCCGATGAATTATATGATGATGCTGTGTTTTGGCGAGAGAATCTTTTAGAGGCTGTAGCTGAAGCTAATGATGAGCTAATGGATTATTACCTTGAACATGATGATTTGCCTGAAAAAGAAATTTATGCAGGATTGAGACAGCTTACGCTTGCGAATGAAATAGTTCCCGTTATGTGTGGAACTGCTTTTAAGAATAAGGGTGTGCAAGCACTCCTTGATAGTATTATTCGTTACCTGCCTTCGCCCATTGATGTACCAGCAGTAACAGGGGTTTTGGAAGATGAAAGCATAGGGGTAAGGGAGGCATCTGATGATGAACCTTTTTCTGCGTTAGTGTTTAAAATTGCATCTGATAGGCATGTTGATACCTTGGCGTTTATTCGTGTTTATTCAGGGGTTTTACAGTCTTCTAAAACTGCTTATAATCCACTGAAAGGCAAGCGTGAGCGTATTGGTCGCTTATTGCAAATGCATGCAAATGACCGCGAAGAAGTAAAAGAAGTTCGTGCAGGTGATATTGTTGCTGTTGTAGGTCTTAAAGAGGCAACGACAGGTGATACTTTGTGCGATGCAAGTCATATCATTAGCTTGGAGCGCATTGAGTTTCCTAATCCTGTCATCTCCATTGCGGTTGAGCCAAAAACGCAAAGCGACCAAGAAAGAATGGCTCAAGCCATGGATAAGTTGTCACGTGAAGACCCTTCTTTTCAGGTTAAGACCGATGAAGATTCGGGGCAGACTATTATCTCAGGTATGGGAGAATTGCATCTTGATATTATTGTTGACCGATTAAGGCGTGAATTCTCTGTCGATGCCAATGTTGGTGATCCACAAGTTGCCTATCGTGAAGCAATAACAACGACTGTTAAAAGTGAAGGCAAGCATATTCGCGAAGTAGGTGGGCGTGGTCAGTATGGGCATATTTGGTTAAAATTAGAGCCACAAGAAGAGGGAAGTGGTGTTGAGTTTGTGAATGATGTCATGAATGATGTTATTCCTAAAGAATATAGTGATGCAATCGAAAAGGGTGTTTTAGACCAACTAGAAAGTGGAGTCTATGCTGGTTTTCCGATTACAGATATAAAAGTAACGCTCTATGACGGCTCTTATCATGATGTCGATTCTAGTGAGCTTGCTTTTAAAATTGCAGGTCATATTGCTGTGCGCGATGGTGTATTAGCAGCAAATCCTGCCATTATGGAGCCGCTTATGTATGTTGAGGTAGTGACTCCTGAGGAATATATGGGGGACGTTATTGGTGATCTGAACAGGCGCAGAGGTCTTGTTGAGGGGATGGATGATTCCCCAGCAGGTAAGCTTGTTAAGGCTATCGTCCCATTAAGTGAAATGTTTGGGTATGCAACAGGTTTGCGTTCTGCAACACAAGGCCGAGCTACCTATTCAATGAAATTTTCAAAGTATGCCGAAGCTTCTGCCGCAGTGACAGAAACGGTTATGAAAACACGATGAATTTAGAAATTTTAGGTAGAGTATAGATATGTCCAAAGAAAAATTTGAGCGTAATAAGCCGCACTTAAATGTGGGCACAATCGGTCACGTAGACCATGGTAAAACCACATTAACCGCAGCGATTACGAAAGTGATGTCTGAAAAAATGGGTGGAGAAGCCAAGGCGTTTGACGAAATAGATAATGCCCCCGAAGAAAAAGCCCGTGGTATTACTATTTCTACCTCACACGTAGAATATGAGTCAGAAACGCGTCATTATGCGCATGTTGATTGCCCAGGTCACGCTGACTATGTGAAGAATATGATTACGGGAGCGGCACAAATGGATGCAGCCATCCTAGTGGTGGCTGCTACTGATGGACCAATGCCACAAACACGTGAGCATATTTTGCTATCACGTCAGGTTGGTGTGCCTTATATCCTTGTATTCATGAATAAGGCTGATATGGTCGATGATGAAGAACTTCTTGAGTTAGTTGAAATGGAAGTTCGTGAGTTACTCGATGACTATGAATTTCCTGGTGATGATACACCGATTGTTATTGGTTCTGCATTGAAAGCGCTTGAAGGTGATTCGGGCTATGAAGAGAAAATCGTTGAACTAGTTACGGCAATGGATGAATACATTCCTGAGCCAGAGCGTTTAGTTGATGGTTCTTTTATTATGCCTGTAGAAGATGTTTTCTCTATTTCAGGTCGTGGTACAGTGGTAACAGGACGTATTGAAAGAGGTGTTGTAAATATTGGCGATGAAATAGAAATCGTTGGGATTAAAGATACACTAAAAACAACGTGTACGGGTGTTGAAATGTTCCGTAAGTTGCTTGATCGTGGTGAAGCAGGCGACAACGTTGGTGTGTTACTACGTGGTACAAAACGCGAGCAGGTTGAGCGTGGTCAGGTTCTTTGTGCGCCAGGTTCCATCAACCCTCATACTACGTTTGAAGCAGAAGTTTATGTGTTGTCAAAAGAGGAAGGTGGTCGTCATACTCCATTCTTTAATGGTTATCGTCCACAGTTCTATTTTAGAACGACTGATGTAACAGGTTCTTGTGAGTTGCCAGAAGGTGTTGAAATGGTTATGCCAGGTGACAATGTGAAATTGACAGCTACCCTTATTGCACCGATAGCGATGGATGAAGGTTTGCGTTTTGCGATTCGTGAAGGTGGTCGTACCGTTGGTGCAGG
>DRMA01000182.1 GCA_011375245.1 Thiothrix sp.
TAAGATGCTTATTTTTAGCTTTATTTTGCACATTGCTATCTCAGACTATGCTTAGCGTATAAAGTTCTTTATCAGTATATTGAAATATTATAATTAAGCATTTTTTATGCCACTATTTTAAGATAAATTGCTATCAGTAGCACATTAACGGCTTCTCACATTGCTGGATGACAAGCTCTGATGGTAATCTTGCTTCCTTTGTTAAGTGTGATGAAAAAATATGAAAGTGAGAACACGTTTTGCTCCTAGCCCTACGGGATATTTACACATTGGTGGTGCGCGAACTGCTTTATTTTGCTGGCTATATGCTAGAAAAATGGGGGGTACGTTTATTTTACGCGTAGAAGATACGGATAGAGAGCGTTCTACGCAGGCATCAGTCGATGCTATTTTAGAAGGAATGGACTGGTTAGGCTTAGATTATGATGAAGGGCCTATTTATCAAACAGATCGTTTTAACCGTTATAAGGAAATTGTGCAGCAACTGCTTGATGAAGGTCATGCCTATCATTGTTACTGTAGTAAAGACGA
The DNA here is from genome assembly GCA_011375245.1 of Thiothrix sp. GTDB lineage: Bacteria > Pseudomonadota > Gammaproteobacteria > Thiotrichales > Thiotrichaceae > HyVt-477. The sequence goes on from DRMA01000182.1 coordinate 532, forward strand.
ATTAGAAAATTTACGCAACGAGCAGCGCGCCGCAAAAATAAAACCACGGTATGATCGGCGTTGTTTGGGTAAAGACTCACCACATGAAGGTGCTGAGTCAGTGATTCGTTTTCGTAATCCACAAGAAGGTTCAGTGGTCTTTGAAGACCAAGTGCGTGGTCGCATTGAAATTAGTAATAGCGAGCTGGATGATCTTATTATTGCTCGTACTGATGGTACACCTACCTACAATTTAACTGTAGTGGTTGATGATATTGATATGGATATTACCCATGTTATTCGTGGTGATGATCATATTAATAATACCCCTCGCCAAATTAATATTTTTAGAGCGCTTGGCAAACAGCCTCCACTGTATTCACATGTCCCGATGATTTTAGGTGATGATGGCAAACGTTTATCAAAACGTCATGGTGCAGTGGGAGTGATGCAATATCGTGATGATGGTTACCTACCTGATGCGGTTGTAAATTATCTGGTGCGTTTAGGCTGGTCGCATGGTGATCAGGAGTTATTTACGCGTGAAGAAATGATTGCCTTATTTGCCCTAGAGGATATTAATAAAGCACCTTCAGCGTTTAATACTGAAAAACTACAATGGCTTAATCAGCAGTATATTAAAGAACAAGATGCTGAGGATGTTGCTAAGCATTTACAGTGGCATTTTGATCATCAGGGCATTGACGTGAGTAATGGTCCTGCGTTGACTGAAGTGATTGATGCCCTTAAAGAACGTGCTAAAACGTTAGATGAATTAACGGTATCAGCGCGTTATTTTTATGAAGATTTTACGGTTTATAATGCAAAAGCAGATAAAAAACAGTTTAAGCAAGGTGTAGATGCAATTCTCGCAGCATTATTGACTAAACTTGAAGTAGTGGAAGAGTGGAGTATTAAGCCTGTTTATGCTGCGATCATGGCTGTTTGTGATGAGCTTGAATTGAAGCTGGGTAAAGTTGGACCACCATTACGCCTTGCAGTGACAGGGACGGCGATGTCACCATCGCTTGATGTTACTTTAGTACTGATTGGACGTGAGCGTTCTTTAACACGTATTCAGAAAGCGATTACTTATATTCAAGCAAAAAATTAAGCGAAATTAGTGAGTTGATACAGATAGATGGTTTGTTTGTGTCATTCTCAGTATAAAATCTATAAGCTAGCGTGTTTCCAGATCATACATTGTTATATCACCTTCAAAGTTCACATGAATTGCATAGGCATTGGGAACACGAGATAGAATGTATGCCGCCATTAGTGTTGCAGTTTCTTTATTATCATTTTCTAAGGCTGATAAAATCTTATCACCAATAATCTGGCAGCGTTGTAATAAGTCTGGTTTTTCTACCCATTTGCGACTCATTTGATAGCCATTATCCATATCTTTATCCAGCATAGCAAAGTAGTCAGTGGCTTCAGTAATAATTTCATCAGGTACTTTAATGGCTTGTTTATGTTCATCAACAAAAATATTTAAGATCATGGTAAGCTTTCCCGCTGGATAATTTTGAAGAGGTATTTTACATGTTGCTTACCATAAAAAAAGTATTGAGTCGTCAACAATTGATGATGATCAAAAAACTGTTACAAAATGCAGAGTTTGTCGATGGAAAATTATCAGCAGGTAAAGAGGCAGAAGCCGTAAAGAATAACCTAGAATTATCTCAACAAAGTCCATTGCAGCAGCAATTAAATACGATGGTGATGAATACCTTGTTGCAAAATAAAACCTATCAACAAGTGGCTTATCCTTATCGTGTTGCTACACCTTTTTATGTACGTTACACAAAAGGGATGGCATATGGTTTTCATGTTGATGATCCTGTGATGGGAGTAATGGGACAGCAATATCGAACAGATGTATCAACAACATTGTTTTTAAATGAGCCAGTAGAGTATGAGGGGGGGGAACTGTTGATTCAGACTGCCTTTGGTGAACAGCGAGTTAAGCTTAATGCAGGTGATGCAGTTGTTTATCCCTCAAGCCGTTTGCATCGTGTGACAGAAGTGACACAAGGGGAGCGTTTTGCGGCGGTGATTTGGGCACAAAGTATAATTAAAAATGCTGAGCAACGTGAGTTATTGCATGAATTGTCAACAGCTCGTGATAGTTTATTGAATACACAGCCTAATAATGAGCAGACACGACATGTGAGTAATGTTTATTCTAATTTGGTGCGGATGTGGAGTGTGTTTTAGAACAAATTTGTATTATCGGTTTCTTATTAATATTAAACCGCTATAAACAAATAGAAATGTATAAAGTAAAAATATCCAAGCAGGCAAGGGGAGTTGTAAGAAGGTAGTGACTGTATCAATGCAATCAATTTTACCATTAAAAACACGTTCTATAAAAACGGTGGTTGGTAAGCGATCCATTAATAAATCAAGCCCTGGCCCTCCACAATCTGATGTGTGAGGATCTACTTGGGCATGTAGCCATGTATGACGAGCAGAAAAAACCATTCCCACTAAACTACTGGTAAGGGTCATAAAAGCATACAAGCGACGTGTCCAGTGTTTTGGATTGTGTATTAGGGCAACAAGAAAGATAAGGCTGGTAAGTAAGGCGATGTTTCGTTGAAAAAGACACAAAGGACAAGGTTTTATACCCATTATATATTGGAAAAAAAAAGCGCCTAGTGCCATCCATAAAGTGATAACAAATCCATAAATAAATTTTTGTCTAAGTGATGTGATAGGTGTCTTTTTGTGCATAGTCTTGATGTTTTATCTAAATTTGAAACAATAATCCCCAAAAAGGTGCAACAGTATGATAATTGTTTTTTGTTATTAATTTTCTAGGAATTCCCAACGTTCATAAGCAAGGTCTAGCTTTTTTTGTATGTTTGCAACTTCATTTTGTGTTTTTGTGATGGCATCAGCAGCCGAATTATAAAAATTAACAGATGCCATTTTGTCATGAAGTATATTGAGTGCTGCTTCATAATTTTCGATAATTTCAGGCAGTTGTTCAAGTTCGCGTTGTTCATTGTAACTGAGTTTAGTGATTTTTTTGGAAGGAGTATTTTTTTGGGAAGTATGGGA
>DRMA01000183.1 GCA_011375245.1 Thiothrix sp.
CTTTGTGCACTGGTTACAATATGTACATTCGCCTCAAGACGCACCCCTGACATACCAATAGGCTCACGAATATCACCTTGATCATCAATAATAAATTCTTGTGGTAATACGTGTAATATTCGCTGGTCAGCAGGAATTGCAATGGCTCTTGCAGAATCCATTACCCGCTCAACATCCATTACTGCAACTTCTTTTTCCTTAATCGCTACTACACCGTGCGAATTCATACTACGAATATGACTACCTGCTATCCCTGCATAAACAGTTTGAATATTAACGCCAGCCATCAGCTCAGCCTCTTCAACAGCACGCTGAATAGCATCAATCGTGGCATCAATATTGACCACAACGCCTTTTTTCATACCTCTGGAGGGATGTTTTCCAATACCAATCACATCCAATTTGCCATTCTCATTTACTTCACCGACAAGAGCGACAACCTTGGATGTACCGATATCTAGAGCAACAATCATATTTTCAGAGTATGAACTCGACATTTATTTCTCCGTAAAGCATGAATCACTCTGCTCATGCTTAAGTATTTCATTGGTAAAACACTTAACTATTCATTAAAATTTAAAGAACATAGTCTTCATTTATAATAAAAACATATCACTATTAAAAATCAATTTATTATAAACATAAACCTACAATAACACTATAATTAATATAAAGTTTTTTATAAAGCAATTACAAAATTATCGCCAACTTACAGCAAATCCGTTGCTATAACGTAAATCAACTTTACGCAGTTTATTCACTTCCGTTAACAGCACACGGGTATAACCTACTACAAAACGCTTTAACCGTTTTTTATGATCAGCATTACCCACCTCAATCACTAAACCATTGGTCAATTTAAGTCGCCATGCACCACGCGCATCTTCTACAAACTCACTAATACCGATATTTTGTGGTAATGCCTCCAGCCATTTCTGTACATTGACATACTTTTTTATCATTGCTATACCTTGGTTATCAGGATGATAAAGCATGGGAATCTCACCTTTTTTCTCAGGTAAACTCGCATCGAAAATATCACCATAACTATTCAATAAACGATCATCCCCCCAAAACGCAATCGGAATCTGTTCGTCAACCTCAATCCAAACTTTATCAGGCCAAACCTTGGTAATGGCAACAGAGCGAACCCAAGGTTCAAACTCCAATTCAGCTTCTAGCGCTTGCATATCAAGCAAATGCAAATTAGTTTTTATAAAGGGGCGGATAATAGCACTTATTTTTTCTCGATCAGCATAGTTAAAGTCACCATCAAGCTGAACACGCTGTATCGCCAAATTACTCGGATTACTCAACCAATAGTTAATACTCCAAATCAACAACAATAAGGTTAATGGTAACAACAAGAATATTAGCCACCGCGTATAATGAGCAAAAAACGCACTAGCTTTATTATTTCGTACAGGTGTTCTCATTTTACGCGTATTACGTTTTTTTGCCGTATTGCTTACCACACGGCGTTTCACTATTTTTCGCGTATTGCGTTTCTTTGCTACCATGACATCACGTTGAACCTATTGTCTCCACTATACGAACCACTAATTGCTCAAAACTCAAACCAATCGCTTTTGCCGCCATTGGGACTAAACTATGATCAGTCATACCAGGTACCGTATTCACTTCAATCAATACAAAATCTCCCTGAGTATTTTGCATCACATCGACACGCCCCCAACCTTTACCTTGTACCGTATTAAAAGCTTGCTTAGCTAACTGTTTCAATGTAGTTTCTTCAGTCCTATTTAAACCACAAGGGCAATGATATTGGGTGTCGTTTGATTGATACTTCGCCTCATAATCATAAAAAGCACTTTGCACTTCTAAACGTATTGGTGGTAAAACCTCTCCATCCAGTAAAGCAACGGTAAATTCATCGCCACTTAACCACTCTTCAACAAACACTTCACCATAAGGCGCTGCAAGTTCGTACGCTGCTTGTAAGGCTTGCTTTTGTTCAACCTTACTCATTCCAATACTAGAACCTTCCAAGGCAGGCTTCACGATCAGTGGTAAACCTAATTCATCAACCACTGCATCAAAATCACTATCTGCGGTTAATAGTTTGTATTTTGCCGTTGGCAAACCCACTGCTTGCCACATGCGTTTGGTCACTAACTTATCCATACTAATAGCTGATGCTAGGATGCCACAACCTGTATAAGGAAGCTGCAAGGTTTCTAACACACCTTGTAATACACCATCTTCACCACCACGACCATGTACCATATTAAACGCACAATCAAATTGACCTTTTGTCAATACATCCGCAATATCACGTCCAACATCAATGCCATGTGCGTCAACACCTGCATTGGTTAACGCCGCTAATACTGCTGAGCCACTACTCAATGAAACATTGCGCTCTGCCGACCATCCACCCATCAAAACTGCTACTTTTCCTATATCTTTTGCCATATTACCCCCGCATTTTTTTAGACAAGCTAGCAGCAATCCGTCCTACACTGCCAGCCCCTAGCGTTAATAGCATATCGCCATCTTGTACAACTGCTTTTAGCGTATCAACCACATCCTCTGTATCAGATACAAAAATCGGATTTACTTTGCCGCGCATACGCACTGCTGAAGCCAGTGAACGCCCATCTGCACCTGCAATAGGTTCTTCAGAAGCGGCATACACATCCATCAATAATAAAACATCTGGTTCTGATAATACTTGCGTCAAATCTTCAAATAAATCTCTTGTTCGTGTGTAGCGATGCGGCTGAAAAATAACCACTAAACGCTTATCAGGCCATGCACTACGCATTGCTTTTAGTGTTGCTGCCATTTCTGTTGGATGATGACCATAGTCATCAACCACCGTCATACTGCCATTATTAGCAAGCGTTATATCACCATATTGTGTAAAACGCCGCCCAACACCTTGAAACTCATTCAGTGCATTTTGAATAACAATATCAGGTACATCAAGCTCCACTGCAATCGCAATGGCAGCAAGTGCATTTAGCACATTATGTTCACCTGGCATATTCAAACAAATTTCCAACGAGCGCCCATCTTTGCAACAACGTAAGGTGAAATAGCTTTTTGCACCTTCAAAATAAACATTTTCAGCACGAATATCAGCCTTATGATGAATGCCATAAGTCACTACTGTCCGACTTACACGAGGCAAAATACTCCGTACATGCTCATCATCAGTACACAACACGGCAAGCCCATAAAAAGGCAAATGCTGTAAAAACTCAACAAACGCATCTTTTAATTTCTCAAAGTCACCATCATAAGTTGATAAATGATCAGCATCAATATTGGTCACCACCGAAATCATCGGTTGCAACAACAAAAACGACGCATCACTCTCATCTGCCTCAGCAACTAGATACTCACCTTTGCCAAGGTAAGAATTACTCGCAGAACTAGTCAACTTGCCGCCAATAACATAGGTTGGATCAAGACCTGTTTTATCTAAAATACTAGTCACCAACGAGGTTGTTGTTGTTTTGCCATGCGTACCTGCAATGGCAATACCATGTCGAAAGCGCATCAACTCGGCTAACATTTCCGCACGTGGAATAACAGGAATCGTCTTGTTATGTGCGACTACAACCTCAACATTATCAGCATTTACCGCAGAAGAAATAACCACCACATCGACATCAGCAACATTATCGGCTGCATGACCAATCACCACCTCAACACCAAGACTCACTAAACGCTCTGTCATTGCATTCTCAGCAATATCAGAACCGCTTACTTTATACCCAAGATTCGCTACAACTTCAGCAATCCCTCCCATGCCAGCACCACCAATGCCAACAAAATGGACTTTTTTTATTTTTTTACGCGCGAAGTCATAGCCTGTTTTCATACTTCACCCTCGTTCTCGTCTTCTACATATTCATAACCTGGCACTTCAGGAAAGTCATAACCTGCGTAATCAGCACAAATAGCAGCAACCGCTTGAGTTGCATTAGGCTTTGCTAAAGCGCGAGCCTTTTCACTCATCTGCAATAATTGCTCACGATTACTAATCAATGCACTTAAAACATTGGCCAAATCCTCTGGCTTTAACTCTGCTTGCTTGGCTAAAATAGCTGCACCATTTTCTGCCAAATAATGCGCATTAGCCGTTTGGTGGTCATCAACAGCATAAGGGAATGGCACTAAGATAGAGGCAAGTCCTGCTGCTGATACTTCAGCAATC
>DRMA01000184.1 GCA_011375245.1 Thiothrix sp.
ACTCGCGTCTTCAGGATGCGGAGATTATGTAAGACATGCTCATACAGGTGCAACGATCAATGATGCTCTAAATTCTCAATCGATAGAAAGCACTTAGCGATTTATCTTTTGGAAGCTCGCCGCCTTTAGGGGCGAGTAGTTCACTTACGCGATATTTAGCGAGTAAGCACATCATGCATTATGTTCAGAAAGGTCAAGCACCTTCGTGCTTGTTTTTGATGACGAAGCGATAAATGCTGATTTGAAGTGATTTTTTCTATTTTAAGTTACCTTAGAAAATGGTCTAGTTTCTGAGATAGATTCAATGATTTTTAGGAATAACCCACTGTGTTGATAGTGGGGTAATTTGCTTATATTCAGTATTGCAAAGTGCAAAAATAAATTCTCATATTCACAAATTAACAAACACATTAACCGTAAATTACTTCTATAAAAACGCCCCTGATTATAAAGTAACATCATCGGAACGGAAGTTAGCAGCAAGCGAACTTCTTCCTTTCTAAACATTGGGGAATCGCGGAAAGGACAAGATAGTGGCATGAATAATAAAAATAAAGAAAGGGCTAAGTAGGAAAAAGGGGCAGTAAGTAAGGGAACAAGATCAAAAACAGGGGAATAGAAATAGAGCGAAATGATTGGGCAATCATCTCGCTCTATTTTTTTGTGGTGAATTATTTTTTTGCTATTTGCCCATGACGCAACATCGAAATGCCATACTGCTGTTTCAGTCGCACTAAATCAATCGCCACCAAGTTATGCGCTCAGCGTACAATTAGATGATTTTTTCAGGTAAAAAATATAATATAAACAATGACTTATATGTAAAAATCAAAAGAGTTCATTATAAAGAGTGAAGCAACAACAAAATCCAAATCGTCGCTACGACGATTTGGAAGTTCCGCTGAAAGATAAGAGGACAAAAATAAAATAAGTACACCAGCAAAAATATTTTAACAAAATAAAAAGACGTTGTAGGGCGGATAAGGTACGCCATCCGCCACATGACTACGTAGCATGGTGGATGGCGTGCCTTATCCACCCTACGGAGTTATGCTCTATTTGTTAAATAATTATGATTATCTACTTATAGTGAAGCAATCAAACTATTTTCAGTGATTAAATCTCAAAAAGGAGGGAAGCCTAAACAAAGGTGAGGCCACCCTTGGTTCTCGGCTATGATTATTTAACTTCGAAGAATTATAAATGATTACATCAACTATTAAAAGACTGAATATTAAGCACTTTTAGTTATTACATAAGTTAGAAAAAGTTATATTTGTTAACTTAACATTTACTATCTGTTAACCTCCGACTCTGCCTACAAAATCTTTGCCTACAAGAACCCCACCATTTAGCTTACACTACACATCTATTGCTCCCACACCCAAAACAAAAAATCGACCCCATTATGCAAAACCCACTCCCCTCTTATTGGCAAACGATTAACCTAAAAAAACTGCTCTCCCGCAGTTTAATATTATTGCTCATCATCCTTTTACTCTTCAGCTTTCGCCTGATTCAATTGCAATTAATGACCAAAGAAACGGCTGAACAACAACAGCAACGCCAGCAGTCCGTTTGTAGTGCAGAAGAATGGTTGGCGGATAAAACAGCCTGTTTGAAAAAATCACGCACGGAAGCACATCATTTATTTGATGAATTGATGACGCATCATGAATTGGTAAAAATCCTGCCTGATGGTAGTTTGCAACTGCCGACAACCGATTATTTATTAGCATTTGAAGCACAAAACAAGACGGTACCAGAGGAGAGTAAAACCTTATTAAAACGCTTATATGGCTCCGTCGCGGGTAAGGCGGTACAGCAACAAGTGGCATGGTGGAATCATTCGCGACGTTTTGCCGCGATTCGGGATAATTTACCACAGCAAGGTGAACAGGCTTCAAGTTGGACGGCGCATGATGTTTGGGGAGGTGTATTACAAGGGCATACGGTTGTACCGTTGGATTATGGCTATGTTAATGCAGGGCAATTACCGCAATATTTTAATGACTGGCTGAGTGTCTCAGGGCAAGAACAGGTGGTGTTTCGGCAGACGCTGAAAACAGCGACACGGCGTACCTTAAATTTACAAGTGATTGGACAGCCTGATATTCGTTCATTAGCCCGCCAAGCCAAGGTTCGCTTGCAAGCCTGTCAGTTTGAGCAAGGCAAAACACAATGCAATACGGTGTCTCGTGCCACGCCTGATGCCGATGTGTACCGTATTCGCTTAACCTTGGCTGCCAATCGCCATTATCAGCTTGAATTGCCGATTAAGCCCGCCTTAAATACCGCGCTTAAAGTCGATGGTTTGCCGATTCATTTGCAACAGAGTGCTAAAGATACTAAGCCGTATCAGAACCATCAATATGCATGGCAGCCCGTGTTTGAATATAAGCGTAATGTGGTAGCGAGTAATCGTGAGCAGTTTCGTTTTAAACTAGCAATGGCTGATGGCACGGTGTTGTTCGATTCGTTGCAAAATTATCCGACGCAGTTTACCCGTGACTATGGCTTATTATCGTTAATTGGTTATGACAGCAGTGATCGGCTGGCACTGGCGGGGATGGTTGCACGGAGTAAGCTGGGTAAAAACAATACCGAAGTCCGTTTAACCCTCAATGCGAATGTGCAAAAACTGGCGTATAAACATTTGCAGCAAGAACTGAAGCAACAGGTTGATCCGAAAGGGCTGTTTAATAAACAACGCCGTGCTGCGGTGGTGTTAATCAATCCTAAAACGGGCGCAGTACTGGCGGCGGCGAATTACCCTAACCCGCCCGCCGATGTACATCGTTGGGATCGTTTATCGTTTTCTAAGTTATACCCCACCCTTGATCCCTTTGGCGTAGCAGCATGGCAAGGCTTGGATAGCAATAATACCCCAGGTTCGACCTTTAAAATGGTCACATCCCTTGCTGCATTACAAGCAGCGGAAGAAGGTAACGACACTCTTGATCGTCTTGTTCGTGGTTTAAATGCGAAAGATTATTTTGCACTAACACGCCTAGCGGTGACACGTTCTAGCTATGATCCTGATGGTGATTCGAGTAAAGGCTCGCCGACTTCTGAAGTAAAAAATGCGGGCAATGCGTCGTTGCTGGGGTCAATGCCACATCGTGATGTGAACAAGAAAATGGTTTATCCACGCTTGCGCAACCCAAAATGTGGTGAACGGAAAGTCAGTAAAAACTTAGGCTTATCCGAAGCAGTGCGTGACTCACTGAATATTTGGTTTGCGCGTTTGGCGGTGATGATGGATAAAGATAATCTGGCATCAGGCGGCAAAGAGACACATTTAGTCGCGATGGCAGACCGCCTTGGTTTTGGCAGTAAGCTGGCATTAGCACAAACAGGTTCACCGTTAAATCCGTTAGGCAAACTCACTCAACATAAAGGCAGAGGCTCAGTACTAACAGGTTTTACGGGCAATTTAACCTTAAAAACCTATGCCAATAGCCGTTATGCCACAGGCGATGCCTTACAACGCTTAAGTCAAAATAGTTTTGGTCAAGGAGTCACTGCAACACCGTTACAAATGGCACGGGTTGCCGCAACGGTGGCAACGAGGTATTTACCACAGCCTTATGTGTTACAAACATGGGCTGGCAAACGTTTAGACGCGCCTGATTCACTCAAACTCGCCCCTGATAATATCGACTTACTGCGTACAGGAATGAAAGCCGTGCCTGAAGTGGGGACAGCAAGACGTGCCTTTGCACGTTACTATCCCCAAGGAGGCTGTCAGGTTTATGGCAAAACAGGCACAGCACAAGTCGCTAAAGGTCGGGGCAGTCGCGCAAAACGGCAACGTTATTATTCAGCATGGTTTACGGGCTGGCATGAAAACAACGAGGGAACGCCTGATATTGCTTTTGCTTGTATGGTTTCGCATACTTATATTCGTGGGCATGATTATGGCGGTGATGTGTGTGGGCCGATAGTGGCGCGTATTTTAAGGGATATGAATAAAGCCAAGGCTAAGAATGTTAAAAAAGACCAATAAACTGTTTGGTTTTTTTATTCACTGATTGGCTGGCATTGACCTATAGAACTCGGCATCAGTATTTGTACGCTATAATAGCGCCTTTCAATCAGCAATCACTGAGTATTGATTGTACGAATAAAAATGATACAGCAGGTTGCTTCAGTGAATTAATCCAGAAGGCACACGCACACTTCCAACAAAAAGTTGTTATTCTCATTGATGAATACGATAAACCCATCCTCGATAATATTACCGATCCTGAAACTGCCAAGATCATGCGTGAGGGCTTGAAAAACCTTTACTCGGTGATTAAAGACAATGATCAATTTATCCGTTTTGTGTTTATTACGGGGGTGAGTAAGTTTTCTAAAGTCTCTATCTTTAGCGGTTTGAACAAATAACATATCTATAAATCCCACCCTTGTAGAGCGCAGTCCCGCCTTCTTTAGAGGCGGGTTAGCGGAACGATCTGTTGAGACAGCGCAATAGCTGGGACTCCAAAAA
>DRMA01000185.1 GCA_011375245.1 Thiothrix sp.
GCATAATCAGTTAAAAAAATTAGTTAAATTGTTGTTTATTATATAATACTTATAAAAACAATAATTCTTAGAGTGAAGGTAGGAGCAAGTTAGTATTTTATTTTTTTATAAACCTCACGTAATCAAAAACCTGATAATTTTTTGATATTTCATCAATCGCCCGTTTTTCAGATTATAACAATAAGTTTTTTTTATTATTATAATAGAATTGATTATAAGTTAAGCAGATAAATAGCTTAATAATTCTCCAAATTGTATTGGACGTATTGGTGAAAAATAAAGCATTTCAACAGCAATCCAACAATAAGACAAACGGTATGAATCCCTATAACTCAATAAAAAATATATTCTTTTTACAAAGGAATATCGCCACGACAAACGGTATACCCCTATTGCCCCCTTTACATCCCGCATAAAAACCTATAAAAATAGCCCCTGAAACCGTTACTATCTTTTAGTCAAACGTGAACATTAAACGCCCTGCTGAGTTGCTTCTAACAACCCAACAGGAACAAACATTAACCAATCCAACCAGAGAATTGATTATGAGTTCAATAGTGTACCGTAATATTTGCGGTCGTGTTTTTTTAGCGCCCCACCTTTTCCCCGTAAAACCTTCTTACCTAATTCGATTAGGCAGCCCCTTTATCTTCATTCTATCCTCGTTCTTTGCATTCCTACGAAAAAAATACTTTATGTTTAAAGTACTTACAGGAGTCTGGCAATGAATGACTTTTCTTCCCCTCGTGTCCCGCCACATTCCATTGAAGCTGAGCAATCGGTCATTGGGAGTCTGTTGTTGGATAACGCCTCTTACCTCACTATTGCGGGGTTGCTCAGTGATCATGATTTCTATCGTTACGATCATCAATTGATCTTTCGTGCGATGAAAGATATGGCAACTGATAATAAACCCCTTGATGTTCTCACGGTTTCAGAATGGATGAAGGGACGTTTTATTAACCCACAAAACCCGTATGATCAACGTACTTTTTTTGATGAAATTGGCGGTTTAGCCTATCTCGGCGATCTTGCCAAAGACACGCCGAGTTCTGCCAATGTGCTTGCCTATGCCAATATCGTGCGCAATTATTCGCTGAAACGTGCGTTAATTCAGCACTGTACCCAGAGCATCGAACAAGCTTTTGCCAAGGGCAGTGATGAAGAAACGTTAAACTGCTTATTTGAAACCGCTGCTTCAGGGCTGTTTAATTTAGAGCAGAAAAAAGAAGCCGCCAGCAAAGGCTTTATTGCGCTAAAACAGGCGGTTGAAACCCAATTGCAATTTCTCAGCAGCCTAAAAGACAACGATGGTTCGACCCTATTAGGCGCAGCCTCGGGGCTTGATGCATTGGATCAACAGCTTTCAGGCTTTGAAGACGGTAAGGTCTATGTCATTGCAGGTCGCCCCACAATGGGAAAAACCACCTTGGGTTTAAACCTTGTCGAAGGCATTGCCTCGTCTACGCAAGGCATGATTGCGGTGTTTTCCATTGAAATGACCACAGGGCAAGCAGTGGAAAAAATGATGGCATCGCAAGGATTAGTCAATTTTTCCCGTTTACGCAATCCGTGGGAATTGTCCGATAGCGATTGGGATGCGGTGCATCATGGTGTAAAAAAATTACGCGGTATGGACATCTTTTTTGACGATGATTCGTGCTTATCGCCTGCGGATATTCGTGTGCGTTGTCGCCGCTTAATGCGCGAAAGGGGCAAACCCTTAGCAGGTATTTTGATTGATTATGTACAATTAATGCAGGGATCAGCCAAGCAATACGTCAATCGCGAAGCCGAAGTATCCGCCATTTCAGGCGAAATTCGTGCCTTAGCCAAGGACTTTGAGTGCCCGATTTTATTACTCTCACAACTCAATCGCTCGGTTGAAAACCGTCCGAATAAACGCCCCGTGATGTCTGATTTACGCGAAAGTGGCGCATTGGAGCAAGATGCGGCTTGTGTATTATTTATCTATCGCGATGACGTGTATTACCCCGATAGTAAAGAAAAAGGCAAAGCAGAACTGATTATTACCAAACATCGCGGTGGACAAACAGGCACAATTTACTGTGATTTTATTGGCAAACATCAGCGTTTTGCCCAGCAATCGCCCAAAAAAAATAAGGGGGATTAACATGCCCTTAAGCCTTATTTTAGCGCGCGAACGCGATATTCTATTAAAACGGCGCGGCGGTGATGTGGAAGATAAAGCGCCGATCATGCACGCCTTGGACAGCGATGTATTTTATGACCTCTGCGCCAAAACCGACTGGGCAACGGGGACGATTGGTATTCAATCGGCCGTCAGTTACGCCCGCACCGCCTTGACATTAAGCGAAAATATACCGCGAAAATCAAAACGCGCCTTGCGGGTCGTGACGCGAAAATGCGTGCATAACAGCGTACAACGGCTGATTAAAGCAGGTCTATTACTGAGTGACAGTGAATCGGTGAAAGAAGGTCAGCAAAATCGTTTAGTCTTGATCCGTGTTTTCTGGCGCAAATGTTTGCAAGCGAGTCATCATGCAAACAATCCAGATAAGCGCCAGATGGAAGCCTTTATTCAGACATGGATAGCGCATAGTCGTTGTAGTAGCGCCACTTTAGCGCAACATAATGCAAAAAAATCCACAGGCAGATGCCGCACAGATGGGACATATAAGAGTAATAATATACCTAATGCAGATTTCGTCGAAAAATTCAGCCTATCGCTATCGTGGATACCCGATGAACGGTATGTCGAGCGTTTTTTACAAGCAGGTGGCTTTTCAGCCTCACAGATCAAACAAATCTGGTTTGGTAAGTATGTACAACATTGGTCACAACAACCCATCCAACGTACCCAACGCGAATGGTCAGCGCATTATGCTAATCACATGCAAAGTTACTTACTTCGCCCTAATTTCTTTGAAAAAGTGAATGGTATGTTGGAAGAACATAGCACTAACGAAATCCCTGCTAAACACCGTTCAGCAGGCTTATTGACCGTCCCCATGATAAAAGACGGAACAGCATTACAAGCATGGGCAATCGCACATGGCTTAGCCGCTGCACCGAGTGGCGTGGATACGATGGGATATTATCGTTTGTTGTGTCAGCAGGTTGAGCGAATGAATGTAGCAAAGGAGAGAATAAAATATGGCAAGTCATGATGAGAGTTACAAGAATTTTTTTAAACATCCTGAAATGGTGGCAGACCTACTGCGTGGCTTTGTTGATGCCCCGTGGGTTAATGATGTTGATTTTTCGACCTTAGAAAAGCTACCCCATGAATACACCGTTGATAAAAAACTGATAAAACGTGCCAGTGATACGGTTTGGCGTGTGCGTTGTTATGGTAGTGAGACATGGCTTTATATTGTTATTTTATTAGAATTCCAGTCACGTCCTGATCCTGTGATGGCTTTTCGGATGATGTCTTATGTGAGTTTATTATATTTGGATTTTTATGCTGAAAAGCGTTTTGAGGTTAAAAAACAAGGCAAGCAGAGTCAATTACAATTTCCGCCAATCTTTCCCATCGTGTTATACAATGGCAAGCATCGGTGGCACAAAGCGCTTGAGGTCAGCGATTTGATTATTAAACCACCGTTGGGTTTAGAACCTTATCGCCCGCAATTGCGTTATTGTTTGATTGATGAAGGCGCTTATAGCGATCATGAATTAACAGTACAGAATCTAGTTGCCGCTCTTTTTCGTTTAGAAAAGAGTCAAAAGAAAGCCGATGTGGTTAAGGTTTTACAAAATTTAATCATCTGGTTGGATGACCCTGAACAAAGCAATCTGTCCTATGCTTTTTCAGCATGGTTAACCAAGGTTTTTTTACCCAAGCATTATCCAAACACCGAGTTTTATGAAATAGAAACACTAGAAGGAGTACAAACAATGTTGGCAGAAACCGTACAAGGTTGGTATAAAAAAGAACGTGAAAAAGGCAGAGCAGAGGGTAGAGCAGAAGGCAAAGCGGAAGGCAGGGTAGAAGGAGAAGAAAAAGGTAAGGCAAAAAGCCTTATTTTTATGCTCGAAACACGTTTTGAACCTCTTAGTGCCACGGAAAAGCAGCAAATATTTCACCTTGCTGATCATGAAATAATGCGAGCAATGGAATACTTATTTCAAGCAACATCACTTGATGATTTTTTTGCCTTTATCTCTGTATCGTGATGATAATTAGCACAATGCTATTAACATGCTTTTACCGTAAATTACTTATATACCTATGCTCAACATGAGAAACTTAACGCATCAAAGCAGGGTTAGGTTATAAAAAAGACAACACGGGTTTAGGGCAGAGCAGTAAAAACGGGCTAAAAAGGGGACGCAGGATGCAAATAAGGCTGAGTGATCTGGGCAATCACTCAGCCTTATTTTTGTCTTTATTTTGCAGGGCTAAAAACACATTTCTTGCACACATGCTCGGATACAAACGCCCATTACTTGCTTGCTTCATCAACACAATCGCACGCGCATTTTCATCTTAAACCTTCTTCCCCTTAAAAACCTCTCGCAATTGCCATTGAATAAACTCGATTTTTGGCGAATATATGTGTTGATGTGGTTTGCGTAATGGTTTGTCTTGAAAATTTAACAACCATTCGCTATAGCCCATATCGCCATAAACCTTATCTGAGATCACAATTTTTCTTTCATTGGAAATACCCAATGCGCCTAAATCAAGTAACTTATGATGCAAGGAACAAAGTGAAAGCCCATTATTTTCTTCATCAGGACCGCCTGCTTGAAACCATTTAATATGTGCTGCTTCTAGTGCAATAGGCATTGTTCCCATGCGTACATCAAACCCACAAATGGCACATTTATAGTTGTAAGCATGAAGTACACGTTTACGAAAATCGGTTTTGCGTTTGCGTTTTGTATTGGTTTCGTCAAGCACTTGATCGCTTAGGTAAACATCAAGTCCAACAGCATCTAAAACATCTTGATGCAGCGTGGCAGGAAAATGTTGTTGCAGGAGTTGATAGGCAATTTCAGCAATAAGTGATGGTTCATCTTTTAATAATTGGTACGCTTCTTTGATAAAGCCCGCTTTGATTTTTTGCTGTCGAAAACGTGTTTTGCTGGCTTTGCCATATTTTAATAGCTCTGGTTTTTCGTTGGGAAGCTCCCAGAATTTATCTGATTTAAGATGCCAAAAAGGAAGGTCAGAACGGTAAGAAGGTTGATAAGGAGCAAATTCTTCCAGTAGCGTATTTAAATCGCTTTCGATTTCAGTGTATTTAGCAAGTCTTGGCTTATCTTTTTCATAGCGTGCGAGTATCAGTAAGACTAAGAGCGGTTTATGTGGTGAGCGTCGATCACCTTTTTTGTCAACATTTAAACGGCTAATATATTCTAACAGTGTCGCTTTATTCATAATGCTATCAAGATGATAATAAGGGGAGTGCTTATTATTGTACCTGATAAATAGCTACTATTTTAGTCAAATTATTTCTGTCATTGCCTCAAACCCCGCCTGCCTCGCCAACGCCAATAACGGCTTCAATGTATCCTGATAGGCCTGATGCACTTTCGTTTTTGATAATAAATCCCTCTCATCAAGATGCAAATCATTCATGTGCGAAGCCATTAACCGTTGCCATTTTGTCGCAGGATATAGATTGGAAGTCAGTAAAATTAATGCATGTTGCTGCTCTGCCAATAAGCCAATGCTTTCTTTTGGGGGCAAATCGTTACTTTTCTTCGAGTTTACGCGGGTGGTGACAGGGGTTAAGTTCCATGATTGGTTATGGCAGACAAATGACCACGGTAAAAAATGATCTAAGGCAAACGGCTTTGTGGCTAATGACTCACCTGTATAAATGCAATGGATTGGCATCCCCGCTTTAATCGCGTCTTTCCATAGCGTGGTTTGTGGTGTGAGTGATTGGCGTGTTGTGGGAGGCGTTATTTTATTCAGGATGGCAGGTGCATTGGGATTTCTTTTTTGTAAATAGCGACTCCATTCCCATAATGCCCAGCTATAAATAATTTTAAAGTTTGTTCGTAGATAATTTTCCCATGATGGGGTTATTTGAATGGCTTGTTTTTTATCATGCTCAATAAAGCGGTAGGGAGCAATATGATTATCAAAGCCTTGATTAGCAAGATGGATAATGGTCTTGTTTTTTTTGCTATCGCTGATGCCTTTTAACGCGTGATGAAAAAAAGGTGAAAGGAAACGATAAGGGACATATTTCACCAGATCAGTAAGTCGAATGGCTTCTTGTTGTTGTTGAATAAAACGATTGAGTTCCTGTTGAAATGAAGGATGGGTAATGCTGTATTTCATCATTGGTGCATTGAGTCGGGCGATGATATTACCTACTTGATCTTGCTTGCCAAATGAAAGATGAAAGTAATTGAGTGGATACCATGCCAGAACGGTCATTTCTATGGCTAAAGCATCCAGCGTAAAAATCGTTTTATCGCTATGGGTGTTGAGTTTATTGAGCAATGCCAAGAAGAAGAGCGGTTTGTAAGAATTGGTCGTATGACGAAACACGGCGGCTAATGCATTCACATTTAAGGATTCAGTGAGCGGAAGAGGGTGTGACGATAGGTCTTCTATGCCATAACTGGCTGCTTGTTCTGCTACTTTCATAATGAATAAACCGATTTAGCCCTAAAATGATCAATAGTGCGCATAAATAGCATTATCAATCTACGTTTTTAATCATTCTTGATGATTCCTAAGCATGTGTCAATTACGCGGAAATAACAACATTAAGACAATCGGTATTTTGTCTAATAACCCCATAAAAAATATAATTTTTTTTAAAACGAATTTCCTCTGACAAACGGTATACCCCTATTGACCGCTTTACATCCCGCATAAAAACCTATAAAAATAGCCCTCGAAACCGTTACTATCTTTTAGTCAAACGTGAACATTAAACGCCCTGCTGAGTTGGTGAAAACAACCCAACAGGAACAAACATTAACCAATCCAACCAGAGAATTGATTATGAGTTCAATAGTGTACCGTAATATTTGCGGTCGTGTTTTTTTAGCGCCCCACCTTTTCCCCGTA
>DRMA01000186.1 GCA_011375245.1 Thiothrix sp.
GGTCGGTGTGCTAAGACGAACAAGCTGTTACAACATTGGCGAAGGGAATCAACCTCGCAAGAGGATTCGTTTTTTATTAGCGAATAACCACTTTTTAGGAGCATTTTAGGATGAATGTATTTGTACTTAATCAACATGGCGAAGCCTTAATGCCTTGTAAACCGCAAAAAGCGAAAATACTACTACGAGCAGGAAAAGCACAGGTTATTAAACGTAATCCGTTTACGATACAACTTTGTTACGGTGCGACAGGCTATAAACAACCTCTCATATTGGGGGTTGATACAGGACATTCCACCATCGGTTTATCCGTTATTTCAGCAACACACGAGGTTTTTTCGGCAACAGCAACCTTACGCAATGATATTTCCAACAAAATGCAACAACGTAGCACTTATCATCCTCCCGCTAAAGCAGGAGGTTTTCAGTGGGAGGGCTTTTTAGTAAACCCAAACACCTGATCTGATAAAGTGTGAGGAATCGTAGACTCGTAAAGAATTAAATAACCAAGGACAGGTAAAATATGAAGGACCATTATGCTGTTATCGGCAATCCCATTGAACATAGTAAATCACCCTTAATACAGTCATATTTTGCCAATGAGACACAGCAGTTTATGGACTATACTACTTTGCTATCACCGCTTGATGGTTTTGAGCAGACGGTTAGGCAATTCTTTCAACAACACGGTAAAGGATTAAATGTAACCGTGCCTTTTAAGCTGGAAGCATGGAATTTATGTGATGAGTTAAGCGATTATGCTCAACAGGCAGGAGCAGTTAACACCTTGTTCTATCAGGATGATGGTCGTATTTACGGTGCAAATACGGATGGTCTTGGTATTGTACGTGATTTGATGGTGAATAATGGTGTTACTTTGCAAGGTAAGCGTATTCTTATCTTGGGCGCTGGTGGTGCTGTGCGAGGTATTTTACAACCGATTATGCAGCAGCAACCTGAGCAGGTATTTATTGCAAATCGTACTGCTGCCAAAGCTGAGAAACTCGTT
The DNA here is from genome assembly GCA_011375245.1 of Thiothrix sp. GTDB lineage: Bacteria > Pseudomonadota > Gammaproteobacteria > Thiotrichales > Thiotrichaceae > HyVt-477. The sequence continues at coordinate 1,010 of DRMA01000186.1, forward strand.
GAGCATTTTGCATCTTTTCAATCAGTGATAAGTACGCTTAATGGTGGTGGTTATGAGGAAATTCCTTTGCAATCCTTTGACCTTATTATCAATGGTACTGCCGCGAGTCTCAATGGAATGCTACCACCTATACCCGTGGAATGTTGTCAAAATATGCAGTGTTGTTACGATATGATGTATTCGGACAAGCCGACTCCCTTTGTGCAATGGGGGCGAGATAATCATGCCGTATTAGCACTTGATGGTCTTGGTATGCTAATTGAACAGGCCGCAGAGTCTTTTCAACTTTGGCGAGGTATTAGACCCAATACAGCACCTGTATTTCATTTGTTACGACCATAAGGTCTTTTATACTTATTTCCTTTATAAAGATAGCTCTATGCAACGCGCTTTGGATGTCCTTAAAACAACCTTTGGTTATCAAGCTTTTCGGTATAATCAAGCCGATATTATTCAAGCTGTTTTAGATAATAAAGATGCCTTTGTCTTGATGCCAACAGGAGGAGGGAAATCATTATGCTACCAAATCCCTGCCTTGGTACTTGAAGGGGTAGGTATTGTTGTTTCACCATTAATTGCTTTGATGCAAGACCAAGTGGATGCTTTGTCTCAGCTTGGTATTCGTGCTTCTTTTATCAATTCATCACAAAGTATTGTCGAGCGGCAGTGGGTGGAAGACGCATTACAGCGGGGTGAAATTGATATTCTTTACGTTGCCCCTGAGCGTCTATTGCAAGAATCAACATTGCGTTTGTTAGATTGTTGTAAATTATCTTTATTTGCTATTGATGAAGCACATTGTGTATCACAGTGGGGACATGATTTTAGAAAAGAATACCAGCAACTTTATATTCTTGCTGAGCGTTATCCCCATGTGCCACGCCTTGCATTGACTGCAACGGCCGATGCAAGAACGCGTGAAGAGATTATTAAGCAGCTTAATCTCTATCAGGCAGAAAACTATGTGAATAGTTTTGATCGTCCAAATATTCATTACTCAATTACTGAAAGCAGTGGTAATGCGCGTGCAAAATTATTGAAGTTCATTGCTACTGATCATGATGGGCAAGCAGGTATTGTTTACTGTTTGTCACGTAAAAAAGTGGAAGCGATTGCAGAGTGGTTAATGCAGCAAGGACATAATGCCTTGCCTTATCATGCAGGTTTAGCAGCGGATGTTCGACGCGTTAATCAACAACGTTTTTTGCGTGAAGAAGGCATTATCATTGTAGCTACCATTGCATTTGGTATGGGGATTGATAAGCCTGATGTGCGTTTTGTTGCCCATTTAAGCTTGCCGAAAAATATCGAGGCTTATTATCAGGAAACAGGGCGAGCAGGACGTGATGGTAAACCTGCCTATGCATGGATGAATTATGGGCTGCAAGATGTTATTTTATTGCGTCAAATGTTGGATAATTCTGATGCTGAAGAGCTATTCAAACGTGTTACTCAGCAAAAATTACAAGCATTATTAGGCTTGTGTGAATTAGCCACTTGTCGGCGACAGGCAATTCTTGCTTACTTTGATGAGCAAATGCAAGAGCCATGTGGTAATTGTGATAATTGCAAAAATCCACCTGAAACATGGGATGCAACGGTAGCAGCGCAAAAAGCATTATCTTGTGTGTATCGTACTGAGCAGCGTTTTGGTGTGGGGTATGTTATTGATGTTTTGGTTGGTAAAACCGATGAACGCATAATTCGCAATGGTCATGACAAGGTGAGTACATGGGGGCTTGGTCAAGAACTAAAGCAGGTAGAATGGCGTGGTTTATTTCGGGAACTTATTGCGCTCAATTTTCTGCGGGTAGACATGGAATATGGTTCGCTTAAGTTAACTGAAAAATCAAGATCATTATTGCGTGCTGACATTATTTTTATGGCGCGTAAGCAGCGTAAGATAGAAAAATCGAATAAAACAGTAACGAAAAAGACAACAACAAAAGTACGTTCCTTTGATGTTGTACTGCGAGAAAATTTGCGTCTATTGCGTAATCGTTTGGCAGATGAGCAAGGTGTTCCTCCTTATATTATTTTTCATGATTCTGCCTTAGATGAAATGGCAAATAAGCGTCCTATGAGTGATCAAGCTTTTCTTGCTATTACAGGAGTAGGTCAGGTTAAACTTGATCGTTATGGTGAGGCATTCATGGAGGTGTTAAAGCAACATGAATTGCCAGCATCACTAAAGAATAAGCTTAGTGATACCGTTAATGAATCGCTATGGTTACATACACAAGGTCAATCAATTGAAGCTATTGCTGAACAGCGTGGTCTTAAACCAATGACTATCTATGGGCATATGGCTGATGCTATTGGAGTAGGGCTTATTGGTTTTGATGAGGTGGTCTCAATAGGGATTGATGAGCGCGATGAAATAGAGGCAATGATTTCTTATTTAAACATAAGTAATGGGGACGCAATGAAACCGTTGTTTGATGCACTGGATGAACAATATAATTATGGCTTGTTAAAGTGTGTGTTGATGGCAATGGGACGTTAGGTTGTTTTTTATCTAATTATTTTTTGCCTTCCAAAGCGTTAGTGAGTAATTGCTTTTGTTTAAAATGTTTTCGGTTCATTGGTGGTGTTGATCTCATCAACATAAGACCAATGACTGAGGATAAAGAAACAGTAATTACTAGTTTGGGTAAAAGTGTTTTCCAGTTAATATCAGCAAAGATCGGTGCTTCTGTGATAATAGCGGTTACCCATAATAAAATACTGGCAAGACTAATAATAATAGCAGTGTAAAGCAATATTCCCCCGAATTGATTTACTTTTTTCCACTGTTTTTGTGTTTCTATTATCTTTTTGACATAGCGTGTTTGGCTCATGGTTAATTGCTTATTAGCAATGGTGTTAAGCTGCTTGATGATTTTTTTACTAATCTTTTCAACGTTACATAGCACAGGATATGTTTGATGGCTCAATAATGCTTGATAAGATTGAAAGTCATTATTAAAAAATGCTTCTTTGTCGAATTCTTCAGGGAGTTCTGCTTGGTAAAAATGACTTGCTTGCCATTGTTTGTAGGCACATTTTTTTATTTGTTCGAGTTTTTCTATATGAAAGCGTAAGAGCAGACTTTGTATGTTTTTGTAGGGGTGCAAGAGTTCATCAATTTGTGTGTAGATGTAGTATAAGGGGTTACGTCTAATAAGCTTTTGTAACATAATTTGCTGTTTATAAGAGGCATCTATAAGGCAGTTGAATTGTATTGATTCAAAAATAGATTGAGGGCACTCTTGCTCTGTTGGAGAAAACTTAATGGCGGCTTGTATGCTTTCTAAGGCTTCTTTATTTTTACCAAGGATGAGTTGAGTATAAGCAAGATAGCGTAGTATTAAGTTTATTAGTGGGCTTTTTTCTTGTAAGGCGTAGTCAGCAGCTTGTATTAACTCTTGTTCTGCTTTTTGCATATCTTGGTCAACATGAAAGTATACCCATGCCATATCGAATACTATCCAAAAGTTGCTTGGGTTGGCTTTTATTTGTCTGTGTAGTTTGACTTTTATATCATTTATTTGCTTGCTGGAGTCATCTTTCAAGGCATTCTGTAATGAGTTATGTAAACTAACAGCTTCTTGGTCTAGATTGCTATGGGGATCATGTTTATAAGCTTTATAGTATTCCGAGCGAGCCTGTTCAAGTTCTCTGCTTTTATCAACAATAGTTGAAGTGGTTTTAAGTAGCTCTATTTTAAGTGATTTTAGACTGCCTGAGTTTAATTTTTCTTGTGTTAGTTTATAACATAATACTTGTTGTAAGGCGTTGTTGGTTTGCTGTTGGTTAAAGCCTAATAAATAGGCATGAGATTCAAGATAAAGACGTTGAAAGCCATAGCGTGGCTGACAAAGTATATCCGTCATAGTATGCCTTATTGGGGGGTTATTATTATGGACGCTCATAAGGAAAATATTATAGGTATTTGGAATAAACTAATATCTTTAGAGGTATAAAGTTCGTTTTTTGTACGATAAGTGGCGATTTATAAAGGTCATACTAAATGGCAAAAAATGTTATTGCAGTGATTTATATGTGTTATTACCATTTATCAGTATTTAGGCAAGTTTTAGTATCAAAGGCATATTTTTTAGTAGAGGAGAAGAGTAGAGTCAGCTCATCTATTTAATTTTTTTATTATGCTAGCTATTTGTATTAGGAATAAGGTTATTGAATCCTTGTTCTCTAGCTTGCGAGGGGCATAATTCTACTAAGGACAGGTCATGAGACTGAATCATTCTAATATAC
>DRMA01000187.1 GCA_011375245.1 Thiothrix sp.
AGGAATAAGATTTATCAACAGTATAAAGTATAGTGCAAATTTCTTATCAATATGCACTATCTCCAGACTCAAATACTTTACACGATGAATAAGGTGAAACACCTCTTATTTCAACCATCGCTTCATCGCCTTTTAGCGATAAGGTCGTCTCGCCATCGCTATAACGACTGCCTGATGCCGAATCAACTTCGCGTAAAACAATACTTTCTTTTAACATAAGATAACGTACTTGCCCTACTTCAAAAATCACCTCAAACGCTATTTTTCCATCGCATTTATAAGTTGCTCGCGAAACCGCTACCGCAGAATCAGGATCAGGATCAGGATCAGAATTAGCATTAGTGGCAACACTAGCAAGACAAGGTAGCGTCGTTGCTTTATCAGCCATTGCCCTTGCTTGTTTATTTTGCACATTGCCTTTTTGCGGTGCAACTTTTCCAACAACACACACTTGATCATCAAGCACCTTGCTCACGACAAGATAAGAAGTATTTTTATCAGGCTTGTTAGGATTTTCTGCGACATTAAAACGCACAATCATCCCCACAAGCTCCTTGGGCTTGCCTCGCTTATGTCGCCACTCTATTTTATCGCCCAATGAGCTAAACGCAGACGAAACGGTTTCTGTCAATGCTAAAGGGAAATCCTGCTTACTGCCTGTTTTTTGTTGCTGTTGTATGATGAGATCTTGTCGGGCATCAAAATCTGTGACAATAACTGACATGCCTGCAAACCCTTTGCAATGCTGTGTACTTCCATGCTCACCACTTTTTACCGTCTTGCAATCATTTTCTGCAATAGATGAATAGCTGCTATCAAAACCCGCAGCATACAGCGACGTACTCACGCTAAGTAATGTAACGATTAACAAAGCTGATTTTTTAAACATAGCTTAAACCTTTTTTATATTTGAGGAGTAAAACAACACCTTACTTTTTTTGCGAGTCCGTTTTTAACGATGACACTTTAATCGTACCATTACGGAAATGGACTCGTTCAACATTTTTCAGCATATCTGAGGCACCTGTTTTACGATTCGTGACGGTATAATTACCCTCCTCAGCGCTGTTAACATGAATCGTATAATCGGCTTTATTATTTGCATAACGCACAATATCATTCCCCTCTCCACCATCAATGATATTACTTTCAGCCGTATTATTACTCAAACCTGAGAGTATATTGTCATTGCTGCTCCCCGCATTGACCTCATCATTACCACCAATAGCATGGATCGTATCCTTGCCTTCACCCCCATTAAGCGTATCCATACCTTCACCACCATAAAGCGTATCCATACCTGCACCGCCATTAAGAATATCGTCCCCTGCTCCGCCTTCTAATTTATCATCACCATACCCGCCAATTAGTAGATCATCACCAACACCACCAAAGAGCCAATCATTACTATTACTCCCCAAAATGACATCCTTACCCATACTCCCCTTGAAAGCATTACCCGACCCAGCTTTAACCATTTGTTGGGTATTACTCTGTAAGACCCCCATCAAAGCACGTTCGAGATAGAGCTTATTTTTAGCAAGCGCCTTTCTAAGCATAGCAAGGTCAGCGGAATTAGCAGGACTCTCATCAAGCATCTTAAGTTTTTCACCCAATTCATCAAGTTGATTAAACAGCATTTTCAACATGTAATTGGTGGGGGCATTTGATGTATGTCCATTATCTGCCGTATTTTCTGTCGGTTTAGCCGCTTTTTCAGCCCCCGATAATTGTTGGACAAGCTGAGGCAACACTTTTTTCAGTAATGGCTGTGCATTTTGCCTTCTTGCGCTGCCACTATCACTTGATGGAAAGCGGTCAATGCCAGCAATACGATTGATCGCATTGCTACTTTTTTGTAGTGGAAAACTATTTATAGTTGCGACACTTCCTTGTACCTTTGACATAATTTTTACCTTGTTCTAATGTGATGTAAACGATTTATAGCTGAAACCGCCACCTTGCCTAGAAGAAATATCTTCAAAATATAGTGCAATTATCTGAATATTGTATAGCAAGATAAAACGTACATCATCAAAGCAATGATTATGCTAAGCTCCTGCCATGTCTGAACTTCCTACCATATTACGTATCGCAATTCCTCGCCCCTTATATTCACTATTTGATTACCTGTATCAAGGTAAGCAAACTCCGCAAATAGGCTGCCGTGTTCATGTGCCTTTTGGCAATACACAAATCACGGGCATTATTATTGCGATCAACTCAGAATCAGAACACGCCTCACTACGTCCTATTCATAAGTTATTAGATGAAAAGCCTTTATTCGACCAAAGCACACTGCATCTATTAACATGGGCGAGTCAGTATTATCACCATCCTCTTGGCAACGTACTCCAAAACGCGATACCCGTGGCACTACGCGGAACACGCCAAGTACCGCTAAACACTCATTGGTTTAGCAATGATAAAGACACGGCAACAGCCGAAAATAATATATCAACCTTACTCGCCCGCTCCCCTAAACAACAGAAAATTTATCGTGCCATCGCCGATACTCCCTCAGGTCTAAGCGAAAATGCACTGAAAACCCGTTTTGGTGCTGGCTGGCGGAGTGTCATAAAACAACTGGAAAAGAAAAAACTCATCCACCAACAAGAAGCAAGTATTCACTTTCCAACGAGTGATAACGCCATCCAACGTGATGAAACTATCACCCTAACCAATGAACAACGTGACTGTGTTGAAAGTATTATCGACATCGCCGACGATGAACGCCCTCAACCCATTTTACTTCATGGTGTTACAGGTAGTGGCAAAACTGAGGTGTATTTTCGTACCATTGAGCCTGTATTACGTCAACAAAAACAAGTGTTAATCTTGGTGCCTGAAATTGGTTTAACCCCCCAATTATTAACTCGTTTTAATAAGCGTTTTCCTCACTATCAAATTGGTATTTTGCATTCAGGCTTGACCATGATTGAACGCATGCAAGCATGGTTAGGCGCACAAAGAGGACACACGCATATTTTAATTGGCACACGCTCGGCCATTTTTACTCCTATGCCTTTACTAGGCTTACTTATTATTGATGAAGAGCATGACAGCTCGCTCAAACAACAAGAAGGCTTTCGCTATCATGCGCGCGACTTAGCCGTAAAACGCTGTTACGATTTAAAAATCCCAATGATCATGGGTACCGCAACCCCTTCAATAGAATCACTGCATAATGTTGACTTAGAACGTTATCACTATCTACGCCTCAATAAACGCCCAGGAACACGACTACAACCCACACTCAGTTTACAAGATATTCGCGGCTTGCCCTTACAAGCAGGGGTATCACAGCCCTTAATGGAAAAAGTTAAAGCGCATCTAGAATCGGGCAATCAAGTGATGTTATTTTTAAATCGCCGTGGTTTCGCCCCTGCGATTTACTGCCCACAATGTGGCTGGCATGCCCAATGCCCACACTGTGAAACCAATATGACCTATCATGCAAAAAAACAACGACTGATGTGTCATCATTGTGATTTTAACAAACCAATTGATAACCACTGCCCTGACTGCCATTTCTCGCATATTACCACTAAAGGACAAGGTACCGAGCGCATTGAAAATGTCTTACAAGGCTATTTTCCTGATACCACTATTATCCGCATTGACCGCGATACCATTAGCCACAAAGGCGCGTTACTAGAAAAACTAGCCATTATCAATCAAGGCAAACCTGCACTTATTATCGGCACACAAATGTTAGCCAAAGGACATGATTTTCCTAATTTGACACTGGTCGGTATTCTGGATGTTGATCAGTCCTTATTTAGCACCGATTTTCGCGCACAAGAACGGCTAGCACAACTAGTGATCCAAGTCGCAGGTCGCGCAGGACGCGCTGATAAAAAAGGTCATGTTATTTTACAAAGTTGCCAACCTGAGCATCCTTTTTTTACTATTTTATTCACCCAAGGCTATTTGGCCATTGTTGAACAATCATTGCGAGAACGTAAAACATGGCATTTTCCACCCCATGCCTATCAAGCACTTATTCGCGCTACCGCCGAAAAGCAACAGCATGCACTAACCTTTTTACAAACTTTAAAAACCAGCATTGAAGAACATCAATCAACGGATGTGACCTTTCTCGGCCCTGCACCTTCAGTGCTAGAAAAACGAGCGAACCGTTATCGAGTACAATTATTAATCACCGCAGTAAAGCGCGGAAAATTACATCAACTGGCGCATTTACTGGTTGAACAGGCGGGTAAAACTAAAAAGACAGGGAAAGTAAGATGGTCAATTGATATTGATCCGATTGATTATGGGTAGCGTAGCCATATACTCTTTCTGAGGAAGCTTTAAAGTAACAATTTCCATAGAAGAAATTGGGCAACCACAAGGCATTGTCTCTTAATCAAACCTCTCCCGACTCCTCAATTCTCCCAGCATCAGAAAAATAAGTAATCACACCTTTCTCATCCACAAGCCAAACCTCTCTAGCCCCTTGATTAAGATAAAGATTAGTTTTAAAAGCCATTTCTTTTTTTGTATTACTAGGGCTAACGACCTCAACGACTATTTCAGGAGATACTTTATAAGGGGTTCTAAATCCGTGTTCAGCTATAAATTCATCACTAGCCCAAGCTACATCAGCGACTTTTACACCTTCAGGCGTTTGAATACTACACTCAATGATAATTTTTCCTGATTTTTTTTCTCTATCAATGGTTTTTCCAACTTCATATTGCAAGTTCCCGTGGTTATTACCAGCAGGACTCATAAGAATCTTACCCCATTTATCCATCTCAATTTTAAAAGGCAAGTTCTGTAGAAAAGGATTGTCTATGACCTCTGACCATTCCATTAGCTTATCTCCATTTTAAAGTCATAATTCTACCTTAACTAAAAGCTACGCTACAGACGTTCACTTATTAAATTTCTCGCTAATGCTATGCTTTTATTCATCACTTATTTCATGCTGATTCTTTGAGAAAGAATCTCGCTAAAAATATTTCTCGTTCCCATGCTCCAGCATGGGAACAAGAAAATTGCTGATACAAAACAAACCTTGAGCGAGGTTAAAAAAGAAATAACCACGCTTGAGATAAAACCATTGATTCGACAAGCTAACGAGGCGAAAAGCAAGCAAAATTACGCGAAAGCAATTGAGCAATGGCGTGAAATTCTTAGACGACAAGCAGATCATCCCTTAGCCGTTCCAGCCTTGGCGGAACTTGAAGATAAAGTACGCTATCAAGCGCAAGCACAGCAACTTATGAGCGAATTGGCCTTACATGTTGGGGTATTACACCCGATTTGGCAGGATTTATTCGCTCAATTACGAACGCCTTCTTCCAGTGATATTTTTAAAAGTTTAATCCTCTATCATCCTGTTTACACTAGAGCTTTTGATTAAAATTTGGATTCTACATGTTATTTATTTTTTTCAACATCCTGTAACTGCTGGACTTCTCCAAGCGTTAAACCTGATTCGCATGCAATAGTTTCTAGGTCTAATACATCCAATAAGTTTTTCGCTAACGTTCTTTCTTCTTCAATACCTTCTTGCCGACCTTACTCTCTTGCCTTTTCATTTTTCTCTCGAAGATATTGCTCATTGGCATATTCATCTTTCATTCGTGCATATTCTTGTGGAGTGGTTTTGTCTTTTTTTATCAATGCAAACACTTGTTGGATAATATCGCTTTGATAGCCCCTTTCTTCAACTTGACCATCTAAGCTGTCATCAATCGCTTTTAGCCATTGTTGATAAGGTTCAGGCGTTTGATTGGTGACATATTTGGGAGCAATATAAATAATCTTATGTTGTGTTTCACTAATGCCCTTACCTGCTAGAGTTTTAGGTTCAAAAATCAGTCACACTAATATCAGTTTTGTGGCGATCACCTGATGTTAATACCACAAGGGTTAACCTATAGTAAGTTTTTTCTTACCGTTTGTTACTTAATACTATGCTTTTATTCACCAATAAAGCTACTCTCATCGACATGGTTAAATACGTCACAAGTCTAGTCCTGTGAACAATTAGGTTTGCACGCCAATACATTGAGAAAATACGCTGATGAAGGAAGCATCGAAATTATCAAAACCCCATCAGGACAACGAAAATACAACGTTGACAAATTCTTGGGTATTGCAGGGAAGCGGTCACTGGTCTGCTATTGCCGCGTCTCCAACTACAAACAAAAAGACGATTTACAGCGCCAAGTTGAGTATATGGGTGACAAATACCCCGAAGCAGAAATCGTTAAAGACATCGGCAGTGGACTCAACTATAAGCGTAAAGGGCTTAAAGCCCTTCTTCAACGCGCAATGTCAGGAGAATCAATCACACTTATGGTTG
>DRMA01000188.1 GCA_011375245.1 Thiothrix sp.
AAACCAGAAGCTATTGATATGGCGGAAGATCGTGATCTATTTCGTAAAGCTATGGATGAAATTGGTCTTGAATCCGCCTATTCAGAAGTTGCGCATAATATGGAACAAGCACGTGAGACGCAAAAGAAAATTGGTTTTCCTATTATTATTCGTCCTTCTTTCACCATGGGAGGATCGGGGGGGGGGATTGCTTATAATAAGGATGAGTTTGAAGAAATTACCACACGTGGTTTAGATTTATCGCCAACGACTGAGGTGTTACTTGAGGAGTCGTTATTAGGCTGGAAAGAGTATGAAATGGAGGTGGTGCGTGATCAAGCCGATAATTGTATTATTATTTGTTCGATTGAAAACCTTGATCCGATGGGAATTCATACAGGAGACTCAATTACCGTCGCTCCTGCACAAACTCTAACTGATAAAGAATATCAGCTTTTACGTAATGCATCATTGGCAGTGCTGCGTAAAGTAGGCGTTGAAACAGGTGGTTCTAACGTCCAGTTTTCTATTAATCCTGATAATGGCAAAATTGTTATTATCGAAATGAACCCACGCGTATCACGTTCCTCTGCATTGGCTTCTAAAGCAACAGGTTTCCCGATTGCTAAAATTGCGGCAAAACTAGCTATTGGTTTTACATTGGATGAGTTAAGTAATGACATTACAGGTGGTACAACACCTGCTTCTTTTGAGCCAACGATTGATTATGTGGTGACAAAAATCCCACGTTTTACCTTTGAAAAATTTCCCAGAGCGGATGCCAAACTAACCACACAGATGAAATCTGTGGGTGAAGTGATGGCAATTGGACGTACTTTCCAAGAGTCGTTTCAAAAGGCGTTACGCGGTTTGGAAACAGGTATTGATGGTCTTGATGAGCGTGTTAATCTTAGTGAGAGTGATGCTAAAGACCATATTCGACGCGAGCTAACCGCAGCCAGTGCTGAGCGTATTTTGTATGTTGCGGATGCGTTTCGTTTTGGCATGGATTTGGATATGGTCTTTGACTATACCGCTATTGATCGTTGGTTTTTAATTCAGATAGAAGAACTGGTTACATTAGAAAATGCTTTGAAAGGACGCTTTTTGAACAACATTGAGCGTGATGAGTTATTTCGATTAAAGCGTAAAGGCTTTTCTGATCGTCGTTTAGCAACTTTGCTGAGTGAGCCAGAAAAGAAAGTGCGTAAATATCGCCAAGGATTAGGTATACGGCCTGTGTATAAACGAGTTGATACGTGTGCCGCAGAATTTGCAACAAGTACGGCCTATATGTACTCCAGTTATGATGAAGAGTGTGAGGCACAGCCAACGGATAATGATAAAATAATTGTACTGGGTGGTGGTCCTAATCGTATTGGTCAGGGGATTGAGTTCGATTATTGCTGTGTTCATGCTGCTCTGGCTATGCGTGATGATGGTTATGAAACGATTATGATTAACTGCAACCCTGAAACAGTGTCAACAGATTATGATACATCTGACCGTTTATATTTTGAACCACTTACGGCTGAAGATGTGCTCGAAATTATTGACCTTGAAAAACCTAAAGGGGTTATTGTGCAATTTGGTGGGCAAACCCCCTTAAAATTAGCTGAGGAGTTAGAGCAGTGTGGTGCGCCTATTATTGGTACATCACCTGATGCTATTGATTTGGCTGAAGACCGTGAACGTTTTCAGCAATTGGTTGATAAATTAGGTTTGAAGCAGCCACCGAATAAGACGGCACGTGATCCTATTGTCGCTGTGCGTCTTGCAGAAGAGATTGGTTATCCTTTAGTCGTTCGTCCTTCTTATGTTCTGGGTGGACGTGGAATGGAAATTGTTTATAACGAAGATGATTTGCGCCATTATATGTGCGATGCGGTACAGGTTTCTAATGACTCACCTGTATTGTTGGATCGTTTTCTAGATGATGCGATTGAAGTTGATATTGATGCGATTTGTGATGGTGAAGAGGTATTGATTGGCGGTATTATGCAGCATATTGAGCAAGCTGGAGTGCATTCTGGTGACTCAGCTTGTTCATTGCCACCTTATTCATTAAGTGTTGAATTGCAGAATGAAATGCGTCGTCAAATGGTGCTTTTAGGTAAAGCTTTGCATGTGATTGGATTAATGAATGCACAGTTTGCCATTAAAGACGAGATGATTTATATCTTGGAAGTCAATCCTCGTGCCTCACGAACCGTCCCTTTTGTATCGAAAGCAACGGGCTTGCCATTAGCCAAAATATCAGCACGATGTATGGGAGGTGTTTCTTTGCAAGAGCAAGGTATCACTAAAGAAATTATTCCGCGCTCTTTCTTTGTTAAAGAAGCTGTTTTTCCATTTATTAAATTTCCTGGTGTTGATCCTATTCTGGGTCCTGAAATGAAATCAACAGGTGAAGTAATGGGGGTTGGTTGTACCTTTGCTGAAGCATTTGGTAAGGCGCAACATGGGGCTGGGATTGATTTTCCTACGAAAGGAACTGCTTTTCTTAGTGTACGAGAGGTTGATCGTAATGCTATAATAACCGTCGCCCAATCATTAGATGAGCTTGGTTTTAAGTTGGTGGCAACACGTGGAACACGTTTAGTTATTGAGGCAGCTGGTATCGCTTGTGGTCAGGCAAGAAAAGTGCAGGAAGGACGACCACATATTGTAGATATGATTAAAAACAATGAAATTAACCTTATCGTTAATACAACGGAAGGTACGCAAGCAATAAAAGACTCTTATGAAATACGTCGTGAGGCATTGCAAGAAAAAGTGACTTATACCACGACCATCACAGGAGCATGGGCATTATGTCAAGCTATTGCCTATGTCGATGAGGAGCAAGTTTATAGTTTACAAAGTTTACATAAAGGAATTCAATAAGATGACAAGAGCACCCATTACCGCGACAGGTGCAGAGGAGCTTAAAGCTGAGTTAAAACAGTTAAAAACAGTGGAAAGATCTCGCATTACCCAAGATATTGCTATTGCTCGTGAGCATGGTGATTTGAAAGAGAATGCTGAATATCATGCTGCTCGGGAAGAACAAGGCTTTAATGAAGGACGTATTAAACAACTGGAAGGGCTGCTATCGACAGCTCAAATAATTGATGTCCCTAGTTTAGCAGCAGCTAATGAAGGTAGAGTGGTTTTCGGAGCAACAGTAGAGCTGGAAGATATTGATACAGAAGAAGTTGTTACCTACCATATTGTGGGTGATATTGAGTCTGATATTAAGCAAAATAAGATTGCTATTTCTTCACCGATTGCTCGTGCTTTGATTGCAAAGGAAGAAGGTGATGTTGCTGCTGTTATTGCTCCTGGTGGGACACGTGAGTATGAGATTGTTGCTGTGAGCTATAATTAAAATAGAGATAGTTTAAAAGCTAGGCAGAGCATTGATAATCATCGGTTTTCCCTAGCAGGATCAAGCCATATCAAATGGCTTGATTTTAAAGAGATATAATGATTTTCTTATTTATTGAAGTGTTGAAGTTGTGTGATAAAAATTAGGGCTGTAATTGGGAA
>DRMA01000189.1 GCA_011375245.1 Thiothrix sp.
CAAGACATGCAACAAGCGATTAAAAAAGCCATAGCAGTAGAAAAACCAACCCCGACAAAATACCAACCAAGCACTCTTGTTTGTGGTGGTGGTGATGATAAGAAAGAAGAAAAAGCAAAAAAACAGGAAGACAAAGCAACCATTCCCTTACCCAAAATAGTGGGCGAAGAGAATTATAATGCCTGTAATCGCTACTTTAATGTTCTCGATGATGAACTAAAGAAAAAACTGCTCCTAGTGTTTAATTACAACCTCAAGACACGCAAAATTAATAACCCTGTGGGCTACTTTATTACATTGGCTAAAACAACTGCAGAGGATGGATTAACTGTTCCACCTGAAGCCATTGTTAACCAACCGCCTACGCCTGAGAAAATAGCGGCGGCAAAAGAAAAAGCCTATCGCACTGATCGTTGGAGTGATTTTGCATGGTTGCAACAAAATGCGGCTTTGCAAAAAATGGACGTGGATGTATTGGCTAAGCAAATGGGTGGGGAAATAGAAGAGGCATATATGATGTTTAAGCATATATTGGAACGTAATGACTCAAAGCAGGTAGCAAAAAGAGATGCCTCGTTATGATCATCTACTTAACTTTACGGATAGAGACAGATATTCTTAATTGGTTATATCTCCAGCGTAACGCGAAATAATTCACCAATTTCTGTAAATATAATCCTATCGCCCATTAAGTGTAGCATCATGGGAATACCACGCCCTAAGCCATCAAAATAACGCATATTATCCAAATATTTGATCAGAAAAATATTACGTGGTGAGGAGTTGCCATAGCGAATTTTCATTAGTGTTAGGGTATTGGTCAGTTTCCCTGGTGAGGTGATTTCAATGCGATCAGAGAAAACATGCACCTGAATTTTCTGCATACTGAGGGAATAGTCCCGATGCACCACCGCATTTACGATTGACTCACGCAATACCTTTAATGGAATCAGTTCCTTTTCCTCACGCTGTGTGCCTTTGATGAGGGAGGCAGTGGGTAAAAACAGTTGCAATAAAGAAACCGTTTTATCAATGAGTTCTGGTAGCGTACCAAGGATTTCTTTTTTATTAATCAGGTCAGCGCTTAAATCAGTGCCTTTAAACACAGCAAACATAATCGAGCTATGTGGCAGGCGGCGTTGTGGTTGTTTACCAAACATCAATAAACCACCAATAGTGGCAAGCTGCTTACCTTCCCGCTCGGTGATAAGATCGGCATTCAGCAATAGGTTCTGTTGTTCGTTCTCATCTAATTGCAGAAAATCTATTTTGTAGTAGGTGTGGTAGTAAGTATGCACAAGCTGATTATCAATGCCTTCTCTGCCCGTATTAGTAACAGGGGCAGTATCAAAATGAATCAGTCCCGCTTGTTGAAATAGACGACTTAATTCTTCCTTCGTCGCAGTACGATTGGTTGAACCGACTCGTAACCAGTATTTTCCATCTAAGGTTTGATAAGGTTTATCCTTGCCCTTTGGTACTTCAACCACATAAACCGTTTTATTATCAACCACTGTGTGAGAAATACCGATTTGCAAGGCGGGCATAATATTATTACGGCTGATATTTGCCAGCCATGTCTCATAATCATCCCGATCAACCCCTGATACCGTGCCATTATCTTCAATGCCAATTAATAAAGTACCTCCTAAGGTATTGGCAAATGATACGATTTCTCTAGCGACAGAATCAGGACGTACCTGCGCGGACTTGAATTCTATTTGTGCATTTTCGCCTTGATCAATGAGCTGTTGGGCATGAGTCATAAAAGTACCATCAGGTTGCTATTTCATTGTTTTAGATTAGTCTAGCATCCCATTATAAAACTTTTGTTTATTTGTTGTTTGTCTTCTACTCATCCCAATCTATCGCGTGATTTGTTTGATATTCAATCTTGGTGTCACTCACAGGATGGACTATGATAGTGCGCTTAATTATTCTTTAGCTGAGTGGTCTTAGTCCGATGATTATTTTTACTGGTAGTGATGCTCTTTCTGCTTTTCGTCAACAAAAGCTCTTACAACGCTTACAAGAAGCCGTTCCTGCCATTACTGATGTTGCGGCGTGTTTCCAGCATTTTGTACACAGTACCGAAACGCTAGACGCAGCACATCATCAGCAATTAGCGCAGATCCTGACATATGGTGAAGTGACTTCAGTTGCTAAAGCCAATGAAACAGGGCAACTTTTCCTTGTTACCCCTCGTCCTGGCACAATTTCCCCATGGTCAAGTAAAGCAACCGATATTGTACATAATGCGGGCTTGCCTTCTGTTGAGCGGGTGGAACGTGGGATTGCTTATACCATTACCGCCACTAAAACCCTTTCAGTGGAAGAAGCCGAAGCGCTTTACCCACACTTACATGATCGTATGATGGAAGTGGTTTGGTCATCGCTGAATGATGCTGCTGCTTTATTTCAGGCGGCTAAGCCTAAACCCGTAAAAACGGTTGATCTCAGTGAAAATGCTCAACAAGCCTTATCACGCGTCAATAAAGAATGGGGTTTAGCCTTATCAGCCGATGAGGTTAGTTATCTTGCGCAACGTTATCAACAGCTAGGACGTAGCCCGAGTGATATTGAACTAATGATGTTTGCCCAAGCAAACTCAGAGCATTGTCGGCATAAAATCTTTAATGCGGATTGGATCATTGATGGTAAAAAACAAGATAAATCATTGTTTGCGATGATTCGTAATACTTACCATCATTCACCTGACGGCGTATTGTCTGCGTATAGTGATAATTCGTCAGTGATTGAAGGCTCTGCAAAGGGTAAGCGCTTTTTTCCTGACCCAAAAACAGGGGAATACGGTGTAAGCGAAGAAGCGATTCATATGATTATGAAAGTAGAAACACACAATCATCCCACCGCAATTTCACCTTTCCCTGGTGCAGCAACAGGTGCGGGCGGTGAAATTCGTGATGAAGGTGCAACAGGTACGGGTTCTAAACCCAAAGCAGGCTTGTGTGGTTATTCAGTATCAAACTTACATATTGCTGATTATGCGATGCCGTGGGAAATTAATTATGGTCGTCCTGAACGTATTGTTTCTGCACAAGATATTATGCTGGAAGCGCCGATTGGTTCGGCAGCGTTTAATAATGAATTTGGCAGACCAAATATTTGTGGCTATTTTCGTACCTTTGAAGCCGAAGTGCCAGGAGCGAGTGGTTTAGAGTTACGCGGGTACCATAAGCCGATTATGCTAGCAGGTGGCATGGGTAATATTCGTCCTGCAGATGTGAATAAACAGGATATTCCCGCAGGTACACCGATTATTGTTTTAGGTGGTCCTGCCATGTTGATTGGTTTAGGCGGTGGTGCTGCCTCATCAATGGCAAGTGGCACGAGTTGTGAGCAGCTTGATTTTGCTTCGGTACAACGCGGAAATCCTGAAATGGAACGACGTTGTCAGGAGGTTATTGATCGTTGTGTTGCGTGTGGTGAGGATTCACCTATTTTGTCAATTCATGATATTGGTGCAGGGGGGTTATCAAATGCTGTGCCTGAAATCATTAATGATGCAGGACGCGGTGGGCATTTTCAATTACGTGCTGTCCCCAATGATGAGCAAAGCATGTCACCGATGGAGATTTGGTGTAATGAGGCACAAGAGCGTTATGTCTTAGCCATTGCTGAAGATAAGCTGGAGGTCTTTAAGCAAATTTGTCAACGCGAACGTGCCATTTATGCCGTGCTTGGACAGGCGAATGAAAAGCAGCATTTAGTGGTTGAAGATCGCTTATTTGCCAATAAGCCTATTGATATTCCGATGGATATTTTATTTGGTAAAGCGCCGAAAACCGTACGTAATGCACAGCATAAAACCTTCCACAAGCCTGAAGTTGATTTTAGCGATATTGAACTTGCTGATGCGATTGAACGGGTATTGCGTTTGCCGAGTGTGGCTTCTAAAGCCTTCTTAGTGACCATTGGTGATCGAACGGTAACAGGAATGGTAACGCGCGATCAAATGGTCGGCCCTTGGCAAGTGCCTGTAGCTGATGTGGCCGTTACATGTGCGGATTATAGTGGCTATGCGGGGGAAGCAATGGCGTTGGGTGAACGTACACCGTTAGCCTTAATTAATGCGGTGGCTTCTGGGCGAATGGCAATTGGTGAGGCGATTACTAATATTGCTGCTGCGCGTATTGGTCAATTATCCGATATTAGTTTATCGGCTAACTGGATGGCAGCGGCAGGGCATGAAGGCGAAGATGCTTTACTTTATGAAACCGTCAAAGCAGTGGGCGAAGAATTATGCCCTGCACTGGGGATTGCGATTCCTGTGGGTAAAGATTCGTTATCCATGAAAACGGTGTGGCAGCATGAAGGACAAGAACGCGAAATGGCAGCCCCCTTGTCGTTGATTATTACTGCCTTTGCCCCTGTGTTGGATGTACGTCAAACCTTAACGCCACAATTACGCATAGATCAAGGCGATTCTGATCTTATTTTGATTGATTTGGGTAAGGGCGAACATCGCTTAGCCGCTTCAGCATTGGCACAAGTGTTTTCACAAGTTGGGCATCATGCACCTGATTGTAAGGATGCGAAAATGCTAAAAGCCTTTTTTGATAGCATTCAAGAAATGCAGCATGATAATTTGCTCATGGCATATCATGATCGTTCCGACGGTGGCGCATTAGCAACGTTATGTGAAATGGCGTTTGCTGGGCATACGGGAATTACGGTTAAGTTAGATGATATGGGAGAGAATAGCATTGAAGCATTATTCAATGAAGAATTAGGGGCAGTGATTCAAGTGCATCATTCTGATACAGAAGATGTA
>DRMA01000190.1 GCA_011375245.1 Thiothrix sp.
ATGAGAATGACTTTATTGATGAATAAAAGCATAGCATTAAGTAACAAACGCTAAGAAAACACTTACTATAGGTTAACCTCTTTTATTTGCCCACTCTTTACCTGTGCCAAACACGAAATAACACTCACCGCCTTATTTTTTATACCAAATACACGACTGGGGACAGCAGCAATACCAAATTGTTGATAGAGACTTTTATAATCCCCTGCAACTACCGTTAAATAGCCCACTTCAGGTTGTTTCCATGTACAAGGTAAGTACTGTTGTGTAATGATTTGCTGCCATGCATGGTCAAATTGTTGCTGTAACCACGCAGCACTATCAATAGCAATCGGCAAAGGTAAGGTATTGTTGTTATTAAAAACAGCGTCTAAAAACGGTGCGCTTGATAATGCCCAGCCTTGGGTTTGTGGTTGTAAACACAGCTTAGAGAGACTGCCTAAAAAGATAACATGTGAAGCCTTAAAATATTGCTTCAGTGTATACTGATGAAAATCATACACAGTATCAATGAGCAACCAACGTTGTGGTTCATCTGCTAACCATTGATCAAGCGCGACAAGTTGTTGTTGGCTTAAATAGCGCCCTTCAGGAATCAAGGGGTTGGTAATAAGGCAAACGGCATTGTGTTCCTTGGGTAAACAAAACATATCCGTCTGACAGCTTTGGTATGTATTGACTTCAGCTTGTTCACCTGCTAATTCAAGATACACGGGGTAGACATCCTCAGGCAAGTAAAGTGGCTGATGCAGGGCGGCAAATGCCTGTAACAATTCGCTGAGTAAAACCCTGACACCACGGGCGGTTTTGTAATAACGTCGCCCTTCACTCGCTAACAAGCGCTGATCACCTGCCAATGTAGTTGGAATGGCACTCTGTAACGGATAAGGATTTAAATCGTCGAGGGGATAGCTAACCGCTGATAAGCTTTGCCTATAAGCGAGAAACTGATGATAGTTCATGAACATTCCTTATATTTATTTCACTGTGTTTCGTTTCCAATGAGGCATAACAACGTCCATCAGCGAGCAAATTCCAACTACGGCATTCACCCTGCGCGAGTTCCCATGAAACAGAAGGTTCAGTATAAGCAGCAATCGTCATTGCTCTATCTTCTTGGGTGACATGATAAACAGGCGCTCCCCACGGTAAGGTGCTGTGTAATGACCAATTATTTTGTTGCGCATAATCAGTGATAAGGCTCAGTGATACTTGATGCTGATAGCTCCAATCATTCGCTTTTGCATCAAAATATGGGGACTCGCTGCTGCTAGAAACATACAACTCTTTAAAGCAAATCTGTGTCACATGATGTTCAAAAGCCCATTCAATATACGCAGATAAAGCCGCTTCGCTATCAATACCTCCTTGCTGTAACACACACACCCAACGCAAAAAGAATGATGGATGTTTTTTGCGAAGTTGATGGCTTAAAGGAGCAATTTGCTCACTATCAATATCCAAGCCCATCAGCCGCGCATTGACCTGACGATTATAATGATGACGGGAAATAGATAATTCTGATAAACCAGCATCAACAAGCTGCTCTAATACCGTGGTGTCTTTTAACAGAAAGTAGCCATTACTAATCATCACTACTTCATCAAATACGCGACGGCATTGATTGAGTAGCTCTAATAAGCGAGTCAAGGGGACTAAACCAGGCTCTCCGCCACCAGTAATCACGACACGAATTGCCCCTGCTTTTTTTGCCTGCTTTAAAGCGATAGCAATGATGTCTGTTGATAATTGATACTGTTCTTGATCACGAGAAATAGAGGCTGAAGAAAAACAAAAAGCACATTTTGCCTGACAACCTTTTGCAATGGGCAATATCGATAAAGAACGGGGACGCAATGCCTGATAGTTTGTTGAGGTCACATTATTAACAGCATAAGAAGCAGCCATCGCTTCTTCAATACGGACGGCATTCAATGCATGTTGTTGATAATAAAACAATGCATTTACTTTGATCCAATTGCGTGCAACATAATAACCTAAGCCTGTTGCTGTGATGTCATTGCTTTTGACTTCTTTGGGTGTGAGTTCGGTTTCAATGACCAATAAATGGTTCTTAGGAATCGCCAGTTGTTGTTGCAAAGCACGAGCTTTTTGTAAGCCTATTTCAAGCTGCTCATGCGGTAAAATGAAAAACACCTCTGGGTAAGTGCTTTGCAAAATGGCTGTCTTGCTATAACGCAAACTATATTTGTCAAAACCGATTAGCCAGTTGCTGAGTACGGTGACATGATAGAATTTAGCCATTTTACTTACCTCATAAGCACAAAAAGAAGTGTGCTACCGTAGCATTATTGATGCCTTTGTATAAATACATTGGGCATCTTTCATTTGTCAATTGATCATTCAGCCTATCAGGTATCGCTCTGCAGCCCTTGTGAAACTCGCTACGCTACGGGCTGGAACAAAAAGTGTGAACATAATTATCTGAACATCTATAGAATGGTGTTTATCAAATTATATTTGATCAAGCACTGTGCATTATGGCTATCATGGAAAGGGTATAATACGCTTATGTTATTACGGTTTAAAACTTATCCTGATGTATCCGTTTACTGCAATAGACTTGATTTATTCCAACTTGGTGACCATAAAAATGGATGTTAAAGAATTTACGCTAATCAATGTAGGTCGCTTCTCCAGAATTAATGTTCAACTTGCTCCCATCACAAATCAAGGTATTCCATTTCCTTATCATTGTGATCCAACAGAAGAGCGAGACACCAATATAACGGTCTTTATCGGCAATAATGGTGCAGGTAAAACATCCTTATTAACCGCATTAGCGACTTCATTAAGTTGGTTTGTTGCCCGTGTGCGCCGTGAAAAAGGTAATGGCACGCCTATATCGGAGGGTGATATTAAAAATGGCACGTCATTTGCCAAAATCGTTATTAGCGTTCTTTACGATTATTATGATAGCGATGATCTTGATGCTCAAACCATTGACTGGACACTTGTTAAAACCAAAAAGGGTCGAAAAAGCAAAGAACAAAGTTCATTAAGCTTTGCAACACACGTTGCTGATCAATATCGAGACGCTTTAACCGATAATGCTCAAGCCTCCTTGCCATTCATTGCGTTTTATCCTGTTGAGCGTAGTGTGCTGG
>DRMA01000191.1 GCA_011375245.1 Thiothrix sp.
AGAGCGTCAAACTAGGGAGGCATTCGACGGTGCTATGACTGAAACAACGTAGCCAATAAAGGCTGAGGCTAATCACCTATTTTGTCCGAAGACCTATCTCGAATCTCACGACTCAAGCCCGCTCCTTTAGGGGCGGGTAGTTGACCGTTAGTGAGGGATGACATAATAGATCTCCATATTCCTAAACGACGCTATCTGTCCACTGTAGCTGCAACTTACGATGGTTGACAGCACAATCACGTAGATAGAGATTGATAAGTGTTTGGTAAGGAATGTTATTTTCCTTCGCTAAAGACTTAAAGTAGGCAATAGACTCTGTATCAAGGCGTATAGTGACAGGTTGTTTTAAATATTTGGTGTAAGGGTTTTTTTTCCCCTTCATTTTAGAAAAATCGTAGTGGTCTCTCATGTTCTTTTGCTCCAATAAGCATGTGTTTCATCGTTATCTGCTTTTCTAGCAGAAATAATTCTTATCACAGTTTCTTCTTCTCTATAGCAGTGACAAACGATGAGTGTTTTTAATTTGAGGCTTGCGCCAAGTAAAATATAACGATCTTCATTTTCAGAGTGATCAGGGTCAAAAAACTGAATAGCATACTCATCATGAAAAGCAGTTTGTGCTTCTTCAAAAGAAACACCATGCTTTTTGATATTTACTGTTGCTTTTTTTTTATCCCACTCAAATTTCATTATTTTCATATGTACATTGTACTTATTGTTTTTTATTGGGTCAATTTACCTCATTGATCACTTACTCAACACCTTAAACTCCTGCTCAACTTTATACCCATTCTCATCAACCAAGGTCAGCCGATGCTTTCCCGCCTTAATCGCCAAGGCTTGCTGATGAAATACGCGCGTTGTGCCAATATAATGCTGATCTAAATGCCAATAAATAACGGCATCGTGTTGCTGATGCAACGCATGAAAAACGGTTTTACTGGTTTTGCCGTCTAAATCCTTGGGAATATAAATCGACGTGCCTGCTTTGGGGTAAATCAATGAAATAGGCGAATGCGATTCTTTGCTACTTGTTTCTAAGGTGGCTAAACAATCCTGCCGAAACGGTGGCGGTTTTTGGTAATTCGCCTGATGTTGCTGATAATAAAAGGCTTGATCAGGTGGCAAAACAAACCATGATTGATGTTGAATATTGGCTATATTTTCACATTGATTATGGACTTGCCATTGACCTTGTGCATCCAAATGCAAGCGATGATGATAAGGCGTGGTACGGTCAAAATGGCTGTCGCTGGGAACTAAATACGATTGTGATTCACATAGCTCATTGGCTAAAAATCCATCATCTTTGCAAATAGCAAGGGTCTTCATTTGTTTTTCAGGACGTTTAAACCACGCATTGTTTGCTGTTTTAGGGAGATGATTAAACACATCAAATAAAATAGGTGCGGCAATGGTCGTTCCTGTTAGCCCTGCATGACCTTCACCGCTGGCATTTCCGACCCATACGCCCACCGTATAATGAGGTGTTGTGCCAATTGCCCATGCGTCACGATGTCCAAAGCTTGTGCCTGTTTTCCATGCGATTTTGCGTGAGCTGCTGAATTTTTGCCAATAGCCTTCATTGCCAGGGCGGGTGACTTCTAGTAGGGCTTGTAAGGTCATCCATGCGCTGGCAGGGCTTAGGCTTGCCGTTTTATACGCTTCGCTGGGAATAGTGCGTTGTGCTAAAACGGTGGGTTGTAACCAATATTTTTTGCGTTGCTTATAGTCTTGACTAGCACGATGAGCAAGGTTGGCGTACATGCCTGTTAGATCCCATAGTGTGCCTTCTGCTCCCCCCAAAATGAGTGCTAATCCATAATGGCGTGCTTGGCGATGCAAGGTAGACATGCCCATTTGCTGTAGTAAGGCTTGAAAACGATCCACACCATGTAGGCTTAACATATTTGCGGTAGGAATGTTTAATGAACGCGCCAATGCCTCTTTGGCACGAACCACGCCGCGAAATTTTCGATCATAATTTTTCGGTACGAGTCCAGGATAGCGAATGGGGACATCAGGAATCAGTGTTTCAGGCAAAATTTCACCTGCTTGAATCATTGTGGCAAATAAAAACGGCTTCAGTGTACTACCTGTGCTGCGTGGGCGCTGGATTAGATCAATGGCTTCGCCATGCTGTCCTGTTTGTTGATCGCTGCTATTGCCAATATAAGCACGGACTTTTAAGCTGTGATTCTCCATGACAATAATAGCAAGGTTATGAATACCTGCCATTTTGAAACGTTTTGCATAGCGTTGTGCGGTGTGTTTGGTTTTTTGTTGTAGTGATTTATCCAACGTGGTGAAAAAACGATACGTGTGTGGATTGCGTGCGGTTAAGGTATCAAGCAAATGCGGTGCTAAATGGGGCAGGGCTTTGGGTTGTTGTGGCAAGGGTTCAGTGAGTGCAAGGGTGTAGTCGAGTTGGCTAATTGTGCCTTGTTGATGCAGTTTTTTTAGTACCTTGTCACGCTTGTTTTTCAGCTTATGCCGTTGTCGCCCAGGGTGAATCAGGGCAGGGCTATTGGGTAAAACGGCGAGTAGCGTGGCTTCTGCCCATGATAATTGTTCAGGACTACGCCCAAAATAACGCCATGAGGCGGCTTCTAAACCAACTACATTGCCACCAAACGGTGCATGGGCGGCATGGAAGGCGAGTATTTCATCTTTGCTATAGCGGGTTTCTAGTCGTAAGGTAATAAAGAGCTCAATGAGTTTTTGTTTGAAGGTGCGTGGTGGATTGTTTTGTGCCATGCGGATTACTTGCATGCTGAGTGTGCTGCCACCACTGACAATGTGTCCATGACTTAAGTTAAGCCATGTGGCACGAATAAGGGCTAAAAAGTCGATGCCGTGATGTTGGTAAAAACGTTTGTCTTCGTAGGCAACGAGTGCAGCGGTAAATTTTGGCGGGAGTTGGGCTTTGGGGGGGAAACGCCATTGTTCATCGTTGGCAATGTGTGCGCCGAGGAGTTTATTGTCTTTATCGACAATGATCGTGGAGAGGTCTTGGGTGAATAAGGGATTAGGAAGGCAGTTTAAAAATAGGGGAATGAGAAGTAAGGAGGCTAATGTAAATAAGAGTGTGAAAATTTTTTTCCAATGTGATGTGACTTGCTTGGTTTTTTTGGGCATGGTTGAGGACGTGAGTTACTCTCGTTCCCATGCTTTGAGGCTGTGAAAGTATTCCACGTAGGTCGGGTTAGCGTAGCGTAACCCGACAGAATGTGACGATAAACAACTGATTTGTCGGGTTACGCTAAAGCTAACCCGACCTACATTAGTCATTTTTTTCGCAATTAAAATGATACTTTCACAACCTCTGGAGCGTGGGAACAAGATGTTTTACTTTTACTGTCTATTAATTAGCCTTTCCAATCCGTTGTCGATTGCTTAATCCAACGTTCAAAGGTTTGGTTTTTATTGGTAAAGCGAATTTTTAGCCAATCACCTTCTTGCTCTAAAAGTGTCACCGTATCGCCTTTAATAACGTATAACTTGGTTTTACTGCTTTCAACGGGGTCTTTATGAAACCATGCTTTTTTAGCCGTAATGGTCAGTGTGCTTGGTTGGTTAGGCTCGCTTACAGGGTTTTCTGCTTTAGGTTGAGGGGCTATTACTTGTTGTTGATCAACGACATCAATCCACTGTCCTTTGGTGCGTCCAATTAATGTTGTTTTATACATACTTTCGGCTGTAATCGCAGGAAGGTAATAGTGACCTTTATAAACAGGGTTAACCAAAATGGTAAATTCTTTGGTTTGTCCTTGCTTTAATGCCATATAGGCGTAAATACGATCATCTCGTACATCTTTATACTCAACTTTTGAGTTGCTGTTTTGCGTGGTTTTTGTTTTGCTTTTGGGTGTTCCTTGATGCAAATTATAAGCAGGGTTATGAATTTCCCAGCCTGTTGGTAACAGATAAGATAATGCAATATTAGTTAAATCCTGTTCACTGGTATTGGTCACACGAATATAAACCGCAATATCTTTTCCCGCTGCTAAGGTACTAATATCAGCGATATCAGTGGCTTTTTTGTTTTTGAGTGAATAGTAATTTACGTTTACTTGCAGACCTTTTTCGAGCGCTTGTTCATCGCCCGCTTTAGGTGTGCCCTTGTTGATAAGTGTGGCAAATAATTTTCCTTTAGAATTATTTTTCACCATGAGCGTTTGTGAAACTTTAAATTTACCTAAAGCTTGCTGAGTAACATGGGTTTTGCTATTGATGATTGTTTCATTAGTGCCATTTAATGCATAGCTTGCTTGGAAGTGTGCGGCTTGACTGCCTAAATAGCGTGATACTGCCATTAATGCCCATGCAATGCCGTGTGTGTTGTGGCTGTCTTTTGCTAATTCATCAGCAATACGTTTAACAAAAAGATCGGCATCTTGCTTTTTACCTAAGGTGTTAAGGGTTTCAAGCTGTAAGCCTAAGTCGCTTAGTGTGCTGCTAAAGGTTTCATTTTGCCGTTCATCGTCGGGTGTATCGCCTGCTCGTGTACCCGCATCGCCATTGGCGATCATGCCTTGTGTCAGTTGGGCTGCGGCTTCTTTTTGTCCTAGTTTCTGATAGGCGGCTGCGAGTAACCATTTGGCTTGTGTATTAAGCTGACTGGATTCACGCAGTCGATTCATTGCACCCATTTCAGGCTTGCCCGCTTCTGCGAGTACATAGAGGCGGTAGGCTTGTATATGCGAGTGGTGGTTACTTCCCGCTAACCAGTTTTGTGCTTGGCGGGCTTGTTGTTTAGTCCATTGGGTTAGTAAGCCAGCAGGGACAAGATAGCCTTTATTTTTTGCTTCAATCAGGAAATGTCCTGCATAGATACTTGCCCAATGATTGATGTCATTGCCATTAGGCCAATAGGTAAAGTCACCCTCCGCATTCTGGAAACGACGCATTTTATCAATAGCGGATTCAATATGGTGTTGTACGGCATTATATTTTTCCTTATCTAAGGTCAGTAGAGCAGGTAGGTAAAGTTGTGGGAAGGCCGATGAGGTGGTTTGTTCTAAACAGCCGTGTGGATAGCGCAGCAAATAATCCATATGTTTTTCAAGATTCATTGCTGGAATGGAAGATAATTCTAATAGGGCATGACTGGTATTGGGTAAACCATAAGCCTCAAGGTTGGTTTGCCATTGTTCACCTGCTTCTAATACCTTGTTGCTGATGCGTGCGGTCTCTTGATTGGGTTGGCGTATGTCAATATAGACTTCAGCACTAGAACTGTGTACATCACTATTAGCGGTAAACGATAAGTGTGCTTTGCCTGTTTTGGAGCCTGTTTTTATACGTATATAGGCAAGTTTGTCGCCTGTTTTCTCAAAGGTGATATGGCTTGTGGCTTCACCAACAACCGTTATTTTGTCATCCGTAGTGACATTAAGCGTAACGGTTTTAATGTTTTCTTCGGTACTAAATAAGGTGATAGGAATGACCATTTCTTCGTTAGTACTGAGAACACGAGGCAGGCTGGCTTGCATAATCAGCGGTTGTTTGACGAAGATAGATTTCTCTGCTTGACCATAAGCCGTGCTATCACCTGCAACCAGCATCACACGTACTGCACCAATATAGGGGGCAAGTGTGACTTCATGTTGTTTGGTTTCGCCTGCTTTGAGTTGGAAAGGCCCTAAGAATTTAACCACGGGAGGGAAGCGCTTAGTGCGGCTGGCATCGTCGTCAATTTGTACATCGTCACCGCCACCAATGGCAAGTAGACGTTCTAGTTTTGCACCATATGCACCAATGACATCATCGAATAGGTCCCATGTTTGAATGCCTAATGCTTCACGACGATAGAATTGTCGATGTAAATCAGGTGTTTTAAAGCGGGTTAAGCCCAGTAGACCTTCATCAACAATGGCAAGGGTATAGCTCATGGCTTTACCGTCGCTTTCTTTGACGGTGATGGTTTGTTTGCTTTGAGGTCGCCATTTATCACTCGCTTCTATGAGGGGTTTTAGATGCGTTTTAGGGTCTTTGACACTAATTGGAATGATGCCATATAAGCGAATGGGGCGATCATTATTTTTGTCTTGATGCGGTTGTAAAAGGCTAATATTGATATAGGCGTTGGGTGACATTTTTTCAGTGATGGGGATTTTGATCTGTGTGCGTTCGGCGTTAAATTCAACCCATTCTTGTTGCAGAATATCACTGCCTGTTTCAACGGTGAGTAAGGCACGTCCGTTAGTAGCTTTGGGTAATTGCAATGTGGCTATTTCGCCCACGGTGTATTGTTTTTTGTCGGTGAATAATTGCAAACGACTGGCAGCACCACTGCCTTGCTCTTGGGCGCGTCCTGCCCAGCCTGGCCAATCAACATAAACCGTTTGTCCAGTACAGTGCTTGCCTGTTAGATCACAGGCACGAATAAGGTAGCGCCCCCAGTCAGGATAGTTAATCTGGAAATCCCATGTGCCTGTGCCGTTAATGGTGCTGACTATGGATTGTTGCAGTTTGCTTTTATGAGTCGCATCGGCGTATTCGGTGAGTGAATCGGCTGATTTATCCCACCACCATTTCCAATCGACTTTGTAGAGGGTGACTTGTACTTGATCTAGTGATACAGGCTCGCCTTTGGCACTGAGGCTGGCAATATTGAGCGTGTGTTTTTGATCGGTGAGTAGCATATTCCGTGTTGCATCGCCTTTGGGGATTTTAATGCCAACATAGTTACGGAAGTAGTGATAATCCATAAACTGTTTGCTAATACTAAATGCACCACCTTGTTCAAAGACGCGGGTGGTAAACCATGCGCTGAGCTTACCTGCGGGTAATGATTTGGGTTTGAAATTTTTATCAAAAGTAAGTTTGCCTTGCTCATCAAGCCGACCTTCAAGCAGTTTTTGATCAGAACTATCAAGTTCTCGTGCGGGATCATCAAAGTGGTAATCGCTAAACTGGGTGAATTGGGTCGTTTTCTCACGGAAGCGTACCGAAACATCTGCTTTTAAATTGCTTGCACTCGCACCATGTAGCCATTGGCTAAATAGGGTGGCGGTGGGTAAGGTTTTATAGCCATAGAGAGCGTCAGTAGTAAAATCAAGTTCGACTTTGAGACGATTGGGACGTACCGTTTCAATGGTTAGGCTTTTGGAAAAGGTGCTACCGCCTAAATGTGCTTTGACCAGCCATTTGCCTGTGGGATCAGTTTCGGCGGTTTTAAGTGTGAAAGCATAGAAACCGCCTATTGAGTTGTTGCTGGTAACGGTTTGTTTTAGTTTGTCTTCAGGATCAAATAATTGCAGGGTTACGGGGTGATTGGTGGGCAACGTTTTATTTTTATCTTGCACAACAAAAGTGAGGAAGATGTCATCGCCAGGTCGCCATACACCTCGTTCGCCATAAAGATAACCTTTTAAGCCATTTTGGATCTTTTCACCACCGACATCAAAATGACTAATGCTGAGGGCTGTTTTGTTATTAAGTTTTAGGTAAGCAGTGTCCTTGCCTTTTTTAGCAATGAGTAAAAAGGGAATAGCATTGAGTTTGATGGTGGCAAAGCCTTTACCATCGCTTTGTGCTTTTGCGAGTTCTTGACCTTGAAAGTTAAGAATACTCAGATCAACATTGGTGAGAGGCTCGGCTTGATCAAGGCTAGTGGTAATGATTTTTAAGGTGTTATGACCATCGCGTTTAGCCAGTAGACCGATATTGCTGGCAATAACGTTTTGGCTATCTTTGGTACGTTCATCTTGATACTCATAATAGGCGGAGCTACAGGGGTTATGACGGTATTTCCAACCAGAGTTGTAGTCATCTTCTTGCTCGTATTGTTCGATACCATCCCAGCCACTGGCTTGGGTGAGATTATTATCTTCATGATTTTCTAGTACGGGAGCAGGGGAAGCGGGGGCTTGGGTTCCGCTTGGGCAATCGTGGGTGGAATACTGACGTTTTATGCTCACTTCAAGTCTGAAAAGTCCGTTAGGATGTGCCTTGACTAGTTCACTGGCATTAAATGAGTAGCGATTCCATTGGTTGGGGTTGGCGGGATTAATCGGGATTTTTTTATGCCATAAATAGCGTCCAACACGACCTAATTCGTCATCGCCTGAGAGAGAGTTAACCTGTAAAAATTGTCGGATATTATTCGGGTTAATTAAAAAAGCGGTAACATCAATAGCATTAACGCCAACAGCTTCAAAAGGAATTTCTAAGCTACCTTTGCTGTTATCGGGCATGATTGAGCCAGTGCTAGTAAAGCGTACTGCAGGATTGGTTTTGCCAAATTCCACGGTGTATTCATGACGCTTGCTTAGGCTTTTATTATGTGTACTGCTAATGCCTTGGTTAATTGTAACGGTATATTTGCCGACAGCATCGTCTTTGAGATAGACCTTAAGGATATTGTTTTCAATGCTAATCGTTGTTTTTTGTTCTTTGTTATCGTCGTCATCATCATCGTTGCCATTCTTTTTGACTTGTATTAAACCTTTAAGATTTTGATAGGTATTTATTTCGTCAGAGAAGCTAATGCGAATATAGGCCTTATCTTTGTTGTCTTTGATAATTTCAGTGGCGAGTATATTAAATACATGTAAGGCAGGGATGGTAATTTCTTGCTTGCCTTGGGTATTAACACCAATGGGTTTACCATCCCATGTTAGTTTGACATCTGTGGCAAATTTTTCTCGTGTAATGCCTTTGATAGTAA
Source organism: Thiothrix sp. (assembly GCA_011375245.1). Lineage (GTDB taxonomy): Bacteria > Pseudomonadota > Gammaproteobacteria > Thiotrichales > Thiotrichaceae > HyVt-477. Next base: position 8,675 of record DRMA01000191.1, read on the forward strand.
AATGATGTTTTTTACTATCAGCGCTATGTATCCATGCTATTTTTAATGCCTTATCTTGGAGCGTTGCTTGGAGTGTTTTTTTGACTTGATCTGCTTGCAGATTGTCAGAGGCAAGTAATTCTCCTTCGATAGTCATGCTATTTGCATCATTAGGAGACTGGTTTAACCCAATAATTTTTACTTCGTATTCTAACGGAAGAATACTAAAACTGAAGGTAAAAGGTGGTGCGGTGGAGGATATCCCCGCGATATTGTTGGGTTGTAAAGTAGCGGTGTAACGTTGACCTGACGTGAAATTTGTTTCAGGTATAAAGATTATTTCACCTGTGCTTTCATAGATAGCATTGCCTTTTATAGTGGGTGATAAGGAGAGGATGCTATTAGCGTTTTTACCAATATTGCTTTTATCAATTGCATCTTGATTGAAAATAATTCGTATGGTTGCGTTGTTTGATACAACGCCTTGAGTATGTTGCGCAATAATGTTTCCCCATGCAGGGTTTTTTGACTCTGATGACTGGGAAATTGTGGCTATATTTGTATTTGTTACTTGTGTCGCTTTTGTTTCTTCTTCACAACTAGCAAGAAAGCTTAAAGCGACAAAAAATAGTAGGATGCGTGTTATTTTTGCTTTTAAGTACATGCGTTTATGATCCTTGTTATTGCGGCTTAGTGACGGGTCATACCACTAAGTTGCCCTTAGTTTGGTTATTTGTCGTTTGGTTTCGCTTAGTATAGCCTGATATGGAAATTTAGTGCGAAATAAGAACAGCGAAAATAATTATTTGTACTATAGTTTTTTAGGTCAATAATTTTTTGGATAGCGATGAGTGTAGTGAGTTTTAAGTCAGTGTTTACGTTTATTTCTACTATAGTCTTTTTTTATGTGATATGCTGTTCCGCTTATTTTTTAAGCAAAACAAATAAAGATAACAAAGGATTTTTGCATTGGTAAAATTATGGTCGTTTTTATGACTTATGTGCCGATTTCTGGCAATATCGCCGTCTATCTCTAATGGGGTCTTGCCCATTCTAGATAATTTCTACACAATACGCCTCTTTTTATTATATTGCTGAGTTAGTGGTTAAATAAACAGTGTTTCTTAATGGTGTGGATAGTTAAGTAGCAGCGAGTCAACGTAAGTATTTGCCATTGCATGTAATGTTGAAATAGTGATGAAAGATTCCAATAAGCTCTAAGTAACACATAATTAAATGCATAATTAGATTATGAGATTATGGTGCCTAGCACTTAATGGAGTGTGCCAAATAGTGCTTATTGGAATCTTTACATCCCACTCTGTTCATTTCTGCCCGAAGTGTTTAGCAGTTTAATTTACCAAAGGAGTCTTTCATGCCAACACGCCAACATTTAGCCAATGCTATTCGTGCTCTCACAATGGATGCCGTTCAAATCCCTAATTCAGGTCATCCTGGAGCGCCTATGGGTATGGCGGACATTGCTGAAGTTCTTTATAACGATTTTATGAAGCACAACCCAACGAATCCAGACTGGGTTGATCGTGATCGTTTCATTATGTCGAATGGTCATGGTTCAATGTTGCCTTATTCTGTGCTGCATTTAACAGGTTATGATCTTTCTATTGATGATTTGAAATCGTTTCGTAAACTACACTCGAAAACACCTGGTCACCCTGAGTATGGTTATGCGCCTGGTATTGAAACAACCACAGGACCTTTAGGTCAGGGAATTACGAATGCAGTAGGTTTTGCGCTTGCTGAAAAAGTAATGGCAGCCCAGTTTAATGAAGATGGGCACGACATCGTAGACCACAATACTTATGTATTCTTAGGTGATGGTTGTTTGATGGAAGGTATTTCTCAAGAGGCAATTTCTCTTGCGGGTTCTTTCGGTTTGAGCAAATTAGTTTGCTTCTATGATGATAATAATATTTCTATTGATGGTAACGTTGATGGCTGGTTTGCTGATGATACCCCTATGCGCTTTGAGGCGTGTGGATGGGATGTTCAGTCTATTGACGGACATGATGCTGCTGCCATTAAAGCAGCTACTGAAAAAGCGATTGCCTCTGATAAACCTTCATTGATCTGTTGTAAGACAGTGATTGGTAAAGGTGCGCCAAATAAAGGGGGAGGGCATCATGTTCATGGTGAAGCATTAGGTCATGACGAAATCGCAGCAACACGTAAACATTTAGGCTGGGACAGTGAGCCTTTTGTTATTCCTGATGAAATTTACGCACACTGGGATGCTAAAGAAGCAGGTCAGGCAGCAGAAGCTGCATGGAATGAAAAATTTGCCGCATACACTGCCGCTTTCCCCGAAAAAGCAGCAGAATTTACGCGTCGTATGGCAGGTGAATTACCCGCTGATTTTGAAGCCAATGCTCAAAAAATAATTGCAGCCACCAATGCAGCAGCAGAATCTCCTGCAACACGTGTTGCCTCAAAAGGTGCGTTAAATGGTTTTGCTCCATTGCTTCCTGAATTCTTAGGAGGCTCAGCTGATCTCTCGCCATCAAATAATACTTTCAATGACAAAAGTGTTCGTATCAATGATGATCATGGCTCAAATGAAATGAATTTTGCAGGCAACTACATTTCTTACGGTGTGCGTGAGTTTGGTATGTCAGCGATTATGAATGGTGTAACGTTGCATGGTGGTTTAATGCCTTATGGCGCAACTTTCCTCATGTTCTCTGAGTATGCACGTAATGCATTACGCATGGCAGCATTGATGAAGATTCAAACGATCTTTGTTTATACTCATGATTCAATTGGTTTGGGCGAAGATGGTCCAACACACCAGTGTGTTGAGCAAATACCAACATTGCGCATGATTCCAAACATGGCAGTATGGAGACCTTGTGATACTGTTGAGACGGTTGTTGCATGGAAAGATGCTATTGAACATCGTTCACGTCCTTCAACATTAGTCTTCTCTCGTCAAAACCTACCGTTCCAAACACGTGATGATGCAACGATTGCAAATATTGCTAAAGGGGGTTATATCCTGAAAGATACGGATGGAACACCTGATGTCATTGTGATAGCAACAGGTTCTGAAGTCCATCTTGCGATGGAAGCTGCTGAAGCGTCAGATAAGAAAGTACGTGTTGTTTCTATGCCTTCTGTAGAAGTGTTTGAAACACAAGACGATGCTTACAAAGAATCTGTTCTTCCTGCTGCTGTTACTGCACGTGTTGCTGTTGAAGCTGCCATTATGGATGGTTGGTGGAAGTATGTTGGAATGAAAGGTAAAGTGATCGGCATGACAACCTTTGGGGAATCTGCACCTGCACCTGAATTATTCAAACACTTTGGTATTACGACAGAGAACGTAGGCAAAGCGATTGATAGCGTAGCATAACTATAACAATTAGATGCCCTGCTTTGACGGGGCATTATTCATTTTTTCTTAACCGTTTAAGAGGTAACACCTATGACAGTAAAAGTCGGTATTAATGGATTTGGTCGTATTGGACGCATGGTTTTTCGTGCGATTAAAAAGGATTTTCCTAACTTGGAAGTAGTGGGCATTAACGATTTGCTTGATAATGACTATCTTGCTTATATGCTGAAATACGACACGGCACATGGTCGTTTTGATGGTGAAGTAATTGTTGATGGCGATTATTTTATTGTTGATGGCAAAAAGATTCGTCTTTCTGCTGAGCGTAACCCTGCTGATCTTAAATGGGGTGATATTGGTGCAGATCTTGTGATTGATTCTACGGGATTTTTCCTTACCGAAGAAAGTTGTCAGGCGCATATTGATGCAGGTGCAAAGAAAGTGGTTCAATCTGCACCGTCTAAAGATGGTGGTCCTATGTTTGTTTATGGTGTGAACCATGAATCTTATGAAGGACAGGCGATTGTTTCAGCGGCATCATGTACAACAAATTGTTTGGCTCCGATTGCTAAAGTGATCAATGATAACTGGGGTCTTAAGCGTGGCTTAATGACAACCGTTCATGCAGCAACGGCAACCCAGAAAACCGTTGATGGTCCTTCAATGAAAGATTGGCGTGGTGGTCGTTCAGTGTTTGAAAACATCATTCCTTCATCAACAGGTGCTGCTAAAGCAGTAGGTGTTGTTCTTCCTGAGCTTAACGGCAAACTAACAGGTATGGCGTTCCGTATTCCTTCTGTTGATGTTTCAGTGGTTGATTTGACGTGTGAGCTTGATAAGCCTGCAACTTACGAAGAAATTTGTGCAGCGATTAAAGATGCCTCTGAAGGCGCAATGAAAGGCACATTACAGTACACTGAAGACAAGGTGGTTTCTTCTGATTTCCGTGGTATCAGTGCTTCGTCTATCTTTGATGCAGGTGCAGGTATTGCATTAGATGACACCTTCGTTAAAGTGGTTTCATGGTATGACAATGAGTATGGTTATACGTGTAACATGTTGCGTTTAGTTGGGCATGTTGCTGCTTAAGTTATGACGTAAAATAGAAAGAGGGGCGGTGAAATTGATCATGTAGTATTTGGTCTATTTTGTCGCCCCTGCTACTGATTTATTTAATAAGTCTATTTTTATAATTCTTCCCCTATTTAAGTAGGCTTATTAGATAAATCTAATTATATTTTAAGGAGTTACTATGTCTATTATCAAGATGACCGACCTCGACCTTTCAGGCAAGAAAGTACTCATTCGCCAAGATTTGAACGTTCCTATTAAAGATGGAAAAGTGACTTCTGATAAGCGTATTCGTGCTTCAATGCCAACTATTGAAGCGGCTGTTGCTGCAGGTGCACAAGTGATGATTATGTCACATTTAGGTCGTCCTACCGAAGGCTTTCCTGAAGATCAGTATTCATTAGCCTCTGTTGCGACACACATGAGTGGTCTATTAGGCAAGGAAGTTGCTCTTGTTGCGGACTATTTAGACAATGCGCCTGAAATGAGTAATGGCGATGTGGTGCTATTAGAAAATGTACGTTTTAATGTGGGGGAGAAAGCCAATGATGAAGCGCTTTCTAAGCAATACGCAGCTTTGTGTGACATTTATGTGATGGATGCTTTTGGTACCGCACATCGTGCTCAAGCATCAACACATGGTGCGGGTCAATTTGCACCAACGGCAGCAGCTGGGCCTTTATTAGCAGGTGAGCTTGACGCATTAGGTAAAGCGCTTGATAATCCTGCTCGTCCAATGGTTGCCTTAGTGGGAGGCTCTAAAGTATCGACGAAATTGACGGTTTTGGAGTCATTATCAAAAGTTGTTGACCAATTAATTGTTGGTGGAGGTATTGCCAATACCTTTATTGCAGCAGAAGGGCATAATGTTGGTAAGTCGTTGTATGAAGAGGATTTAGTTGAAACTGCTAAAGAACTTAAAGCCGCAGCAATGGCTAATGGTGGTGATATTCCTGTACCAACCGATGTAGTTTGTGGCAAAGAGTTTTCTGAAACAGCGGTGGCAACCACAATGGCAGTGGCTGATGTTGCTGATGATGATATGATTTTTGATATTGGCCCCGAATCTGCAGCGGCATTAGCTGAAGTCATTAAGAAAGCAGGTACGATTGTTTGGAATGGCCCTGTTGGTGTATTTGAGTTTGACCAGTTTGGTGAAGGCACAAAAGCGATTGCAATGGCAATTGCAGAATCAGAAGGTTTTTCGGTTGCAGGCGGTGGTGATACCTTAGCTGCGGTCGATAAATATGATATTTCTGATAAAGTATCCTATATTTCTACGGGGGGTGGTTCATTCTTGGAGTTTCTTGAAGGAAAAAAACTGCCCGTTGTTGCCATGCTTGAGGAAAGAGCAAAGGCGTAATATTGTCTTAATGTAGGTAGGAATATGGAATTCAACCATTTTAACCAACTTACATTAATCAATAAAAACAGATAAACTGAATAAAATTAACAAGATGTGCTGATGTGTCGTAGCTCGTTAATTCTTGCCTGTTGTAAGATTTATAGAGTTGTTTTTTGATCCCCACTTAACAAAAATTCATGAGAAGAACGAAAATAGTAGCAACATTAGGCCCCGCAACCACTTCACCTGAATCTATCGACAAATTGGTTCAAGCAGGCGTAGATGTTGTTCGATTAAATTTCTCACATGGTTCTCCTGAAGAACACAAAGAACGAGCACGATTAGTGCTTGAGTCTGCGGAAAAGCATAAGCGATCTGTAGCGATTTTAGCGGATCTACAAGGGCCTAAAATTCGCATTGATCGTTTTAAAGAAGGTAAGATTTATCTTAACGAAGGTGACCGTTTTATCCTTGATGCCGATTTAGGGGTTAATGAAGGTGATCAACATCAGGTTGGACTGACCTACAAAAACTTGCCAAAAGATGTGCATATTGATGATGAGTTATGGTTAGATGATGGTCGTCTGATATTAAAAGTTGATAGTATTGAAGCGAATAAAATCTATACGACAGCTGTTAATAGTTGGGAGCTGTCTGACAACAAAGGTATTAATCGACGTGGCGGTGGCCTTTCAGCAGAAGCATTAACGGAAAAAGATAAAAAAGATATTAAGCTAGCAGCGGAAATGGATGTGGATTTTCTCGCAGTGTCTTTCCCACGTAATGCAGATGACTTAAATTATGCGCGAAAATTGATGGCAGAGGCGGGTGGAAATGCGGCAATTGTTGCCAAAGTTGAGCGTGCTGAATCAGTGATACAACCTGTTCTTGATGATCTCATTCGTGCTTCTGATGTCATTATGGTTGCTCGTGGTGATTTAGGCGTTGAAATCGGTGATGCAAATTTACCACAGATGCAGAAGATGTTGATTAAACGTTCTAGAGAGCTAGATAAAGCTGTTATCACTGCAACACAAATGATGGAAAGTATGATTGATAACCCTATTCCAACGCGTGCAGAAGTGTTTGATGTTGCCAATGCTGTGATGGATGGAACCGATGCAGTCATGTTGTCAGGTGAAACAGCGACAGGTAAACATCCTCATAAAGTTGTCAAGGCAATGGCTGATATCTGTGAGGAAACTGAAAATAGTAAGCAGGTGATGCGTTCGACACACCGTATTGGTGATGAGTTTTTGCGTGAGGATGAGGCGATTGCCATGGGAGCTATGTATATTGCCAACCATATGCGCGTAAAAGCTGTGGCTGCTTTAACTGAGTCAGGTGCAACTGCGCATTGGATGTCGCGTATTAGTTCAGGCATCCCCATCTATGCTTTAACAACACACAAAAAGACTTGCCGACGTGTTAGTATTTATCGAGGGGTTTATCCTGTTTTGTTAAAGCAGTGTATTACTGATGGACAACTAGCAAACCGCATTTGCATTGAGCATATGCTTGAAGTAAAAATTGTCAAAAATCGTGATCATATTATTATTACCCAAGGTGATTTGATGGGTATTAATGGTGGTACAAATACACTTAAAATTATACGTGTTGGCGATCATAATATTAATTAATATAAAATAAAAAATTTATTAAACTACCCCTTATTTTATAGATTATATAGAGTTTTTTTATTGATCTAATAAAAGTAAGTCGATGTTTTTTTTACCGCTAAATTATTAAAGGAGAACCTTATG